>JALYJS010000366.1 GCA_030799345.1 Pseudomonadota bacterium
CAGATGCCCGATCCCAACATGCAGCCGCCGCCTCAGCCTCCGCCGAAACAGAATCCATTCAAGCAATTATTTGCGGGCACACTGACGGCCGTGCTGCAGGCCAGCGGCGCCGGCCTGGCCGCGGGACTGACGACGGTAATGACCGGTGCGATCCAGAACTGGTTCAACAAGCCACCCAAGGGCGCGGCCAGCATGCCCGGCGATCCTTCAGCCGGAATGGGCGGCATGCCGGGAATGCCCGGCGCCGCGATGCCGACCCTGCCGACCGGCATGCCTGACGCCATGGGCGGCATGCAGCCGTCCCCCGGCATGCCGACCGGTATGCCCGACTCGATGGGTGGCATGCCCGCGAGCGGAATGCCGTCGGGCGACATGACCGCCGCGGCGCAGGCGCCGATGGGGATGCCGGCGACTTCGATGCCGCCGAGCCTGTATGCCGGCCTCGCCTACGAGGTCCAGACGATCGCGCGCAGCGGCGAGACCCTGACGGTCGACCCGGCGACGCATTATTTCGCAACCGGCGATCGCTTCGTCGTGCTGTACCGCCCCTCGTTGCCGGGCCAGGTGGCGATCTACAACGTCAATCCGCTCGGGCAGGAGAAGAAGATCGACGCGGTGAACGTCGCCGCCGGCGAGTTGACGCGCCTCGGACCGTACGAATTCCGCCACAACGCGGGCACGGAAGTCATGCGGCTGATCCTGTCGCCCTGTCTCAATGACGGGCTCATGGCGACCACGCGCGACATCGTGAAGGTGGACGAGATGCAGCCGGTCGGCGCGACCAGCGCGCCGGCCAGCGCACTCAACCTGCCGAGCTGCTCGATGGTGGCGGCGCAGAACGAGCGCCCGCAGACACGGGACATCGTCAAGGTGGGCGCGGAAGAAGGCACGATGTTCGCGCTCGACCCGGTTGCCCAGCAAGAAGTACAGACCGGGAACTACACGGCGCGCGAACTGACGCTGACATTCAATCATCGCTAACGCGGGTCATCCGGGCGCGGGAACGAACACTGGAAGGAATCCGCATTCGCGGATCGGGGAGCCAAGAATGACGACAAAATCCGGGCGGACGCCGCTCGTCGCTCTGCTGCTTGGGCTGATTCTGGGATTCAGCTCGCAGGCGTTCGGGCAAGGCGCCGATTTCTGCTGGAGCGAGACCTGGGGAAGGGGAGCCTCCATGGCGATTCCCACGGTCTGCGGCGTCGATCAGGAAAAGAATGGTGCGCTGTGCTATCCAAAATGCCAGGCCGGGTATGTATCCGACGGCGTCGCCGGCTGCATCCAGTCCTGTCCGGCGGGCGCGCGCGACGATGGGCTCTTCTGCGGCTGGGCTTCCTACAAGGCCGCCGAATACCCCGCGTGGGACGCCGCGAAGTGCCGGGCCAATCACCCGACCGGATGCTGGCAAACCGTGCCGACAATCGGTGTCTGGGTTGAGAACTGCCGCGCCGGATATAAACACGTCGTCGGCTTCTGCGAGATAAGCGAGCTGAATTGCCCGGCGATGGGTCTTGCCGGAAACCGGATCGCGAACAGCTGCGCCAAGAAGCATTATTTCCGCGACACCGCGCTGCCCGCCTGCGGATCGGGCAAGGAATACGACGCCGGTCTGTGCTACGACGCCTGTAAGGACGGAGCCGACGGCGTGGGCCCGGTGTGCTGGGCGAAAGGACCGCCCGGATGGGTGCAGTGCGGCGCGGGCTGGGCGGCGACACAGGCCATCTGCGATCAGAACATTGCGCAGCAGGTCATCAGTGTCGTTGACGCGGCTGTGACGAGCACCATGCTAATCGGCTCGCTGGGCGCCACTGCGGCCATCTCGACCGGGGCGAAGGCATCGACCACCGTCTTCAAGAAGGCCGCATGGGAAGGCGTCAAGAAAATCGGCAAGGCCGGGGTCCAGAACGTACTCCTCAGCACCGCCAAAGCGACAGCCATCGGCGCGGCTACGTCGGTGCCTGACGCGATCCTGACGACGACGAATGGAACCGTGGAGCAGCTCTGGCAGATCGGCCAGCTCGAGCACGATTCGCCGAACATGACCCAGGTCGAGCGCGATCATGCGATCGCGCAGATCGCGCTGAATACGGCAGCATGGCTGGACCCCACCGGCATCACCGGTGTCGTCGCCGCCTATACGAAGCCGATCTGCAAGGACGTGAGCGCAATGACGGCCCAGCCGGCGCCGGCGGCCACCGAGCCGACCGGCGGGATCGCTGAGCTCATGGACTCCCACGAGGCGCTCCTGTCCAACTTCACGCTGCAGCAGAGTGCTGCACAGGCCGAGTACACCAGTGCGACGGCATTGGTCACCAAGCTGCAGTCGGCCTACAACTCGGCTACCGGCGATGCGAAAACGCAGCTGCAGGCCCAACTGAGCGCCGCGCAGGCGGAGCAGCAGGCCGCCAAGCTTCAGCTCGACAAGGTCACCGCGGCACGAGCCCAATTTGCGGCGGTTGCGACAAAGTGGGATTCCGTCACCGCCTCGACCGGGACGACGACCGCGACGACGCCCACGCCCACATTGAGCTGGGGCGAGACGACCCACAAGGCCTACGACATCGCCGCAGGTGCGAATGGCGCCGTGTGGTTCATCACTGCGGCGACCCAGAACGGTGCGGACGGCAGCATCTATCGCATCACATCTTCCGGGGCCCAACAGGTCGCCGGTGGTGCGATGCGAATCGCGGTGGATCCCGCCGGCAATCCGTGGGTCGTGAACTCCGGCAACCAGATCTTCCGCTGGAATGGATCCGGCTGGCAGCCGATGCCAGGTGCGGCGCGCGACATCGGCATCGGCGCCAACGGCGCGGTGTGGGTGATTGGCACCGACATGTCGCCGTACAAATGGAACGGCAGCAACTGGAGCAAGATCTCCGGCGGTGCGGTGCTGATCAGTGTCGACCCGTCCGGGAATCCCTGGGTCGTGAACGCCAGCAACCAGATCTACCGCTACGACGGGGCAAACTGGACCCTGCTTCCCGGTGCGGCTCGTGACATCGGCGTTGGCGCGGACGGGACGGTGTACGTCGTCGGAGTGGGAGCGGTCGCAGGCAATTCCCAGGTTTATCGCTGGGTACCCAGTGCGAACAACTGGACGCCTGAAAGCAACGTGCTGGGATTCAGTGTAGCGGGAGGTCCGGCGGGTACGGCCTACGTCGCGCGCTCGCGCGAGTCGGGCATGCCCGTGCTGGCGCGGATACCCCGATAAACCTAATGATCGCGGAGAGCACCGGATGAGTTTAAAACGCGTTGCCGCGGCAACCCTGATCCTGCATTGCCACGGCATCACGAACTCATCCGCACAGATCGTGACGGACGGCTCGCTGGGCCCCGGCGGAGCACTGGTCGGCCCCGATTTTGTAATCGGCGAGGCGCTCGGCACGCGCCTCGGATCGAATCTCTTTCACAGCTTTGCCGATTTCAACGTGCAGACTGGCCAGTCTGCCACGTTCACGTCGAATTTCTTGGGGCCAACCAGCAACGTGATCAGCCGGGTTACCGGCGGCAATGCCTCGGTGATAGACGGATTGCTGCGCAGCGACATCGTTGGCGCCGATTTCTGGCTGATCAACCCGAACGGACTCGTGTTCGGGGAGAACGCGGTGCTCGACGTGCCGGCGGGATTTCACGCGAGCACGGCCGACCTGCTCGAGCTTGCCGATGGCGGCGAGTTCCGGGCGACAGATCCCAATGCCAGCAGCCTGACGATCGCACCGCCTTCGGCATTCGGCTTTCTCGACGCGACCGTCGGTTCGATCGAGGTCGGCGGCGCGCAACTGACGGTTGGCGCCGGCCAGTCGCTCTCGCTCGTCGGCGGGCAGCAGACGCTCACGAATGCGCTGCTCTCGGCACCGTCAGGGCGCTTGGATCTCGCCGCCGTGGCGTCGGCCGGATCGGTTGCGGCGACCGCTGGCGCCGGTGAGGTGCTGGACCATGACGACTTCAGCGGCTTTGCAGATATCGACCTGATCTCGTCGAGCATCGACGTGAGCACAGCGGGCGGGATGGATGGCGGCGCCATCGGTGTCGTCGGCCAGTTCGTGACCCTGCAGTCGGGGTCGAGCCTTCTGGCGGAGACGTCCGGGACAGGCGCGGGTGGATCAATCGCCGTCGAGGCGGATACGGGCGGCCTCGGCCTGCTCCAGGGCAGCCGGGTTTCCGTCAGCTCGCTGTCGATCGCTGCGGGTGCGGGCGACGCGGGGCAGATCGCCATCGACGGTGGCCAGGTGTTCGTCGAGGACTCCGAGATCTTTTCAAGAGCAAGATCGGGCGCGGGTGGCGCGATCGACATCGACGCCAACTCCGTCACCGCGCTCGGTGGCACGATCGAGAGTGAGTCGACCGATGTTGCGTTCTCCGGAACGGTCGATATCCAAGGCTCGCTGACGGCGGCGCTGGATGGTGGCGTGCGCGCCGGCGATGCGGTCAATGTGACCGGTGATTCCGTAAGCCTGTTCCAGGGCCGCATCGACGCCATGAACCTTAACCTCGCCGTCAACTCGCTGTCGATGGACGGCGGCTCGGCGATGGGCGGCACCTCCGGGACTGCGCGACTGACGCTGACGGGTATTGACGGCGGCATTGCGGATTCCGTGTCGCTATTCGACGAGTCGTTCATCGCCGCCGAAACGACGATGACCGCCCGGGACATCTCGCTGGGCAACGATACGTCCATCGGCGTGGCGGGCGCGGCAATCCTCCTCAACGTCGACCGGCTCTTCCTGAACAGCGGCGGATCCATCGGCGTGGGCTCGCGCGACGGTATCGAGGGCGGCAGTGTCCTGATCCGCGGTGCGACGGCGGAAGCGGCGGAGCTCGTGTCGATTCGCGGAGTCTCCTCTAGCGGTGGCCGCAGCAGCATCGATACCGGGGCAGGCGTCAATCCGTTCATCGACGACTCCACCACCGGCGGGCCCATCACGATCATGGCCAGCAACCTGGAGCTCACGGACGAAGGCCGCATTACCTCGTTCGCCAGCTCGCTCGGTTCGGGCGGGGACATCCTGCTCGAGGTGGACTCGCTCAGCCTCAGCGGCGGGGCGCTGATCACCTCAGGCACCAACGCCTTCGGCGACGCCGGCAACGTGACGATTCGCGGCGCGAGCGCTGCGGCTGCGGGGCTGGTCGAGATATCCGGTGGCGACGGCGTCGGGATTTTCACGTCGTCGACGTTTCGCGACTCGGGACCGGGCGGGCCGCAGGGTATTGCCGGCAGTGCCGGTGACATCTCCATTACCGCCGCGGAATTACGGCTCAGTTCGGATCAGATCGGCATCCCGGCCATCGATGCCTCGACGGTGGAAGGTCCCGGTGGCTCGATTGTGCTCGCCGTCGATGCCTTGTCGGTCAGCGGTGGGTTCATCCAGGCATCGACATCGGGCCCCGGCGATGCCGGCACGATCTCGATCACCGGGAGCGACGGCGGTCCCGCGGATCGCATCGAACTCAATTTCCTGCCAAGTGAGATCACCACGAGCTCATTCTCGACAGCAGAGAACGCCGGAAACGCCGGCGCGATCGACATCGCGGCGCGCGAGATCACCCTGCTGCAGGGCTCCCGGATCTCGTCGAGCGTGTCGGGAGGCGGGGCCGGGGGTTCCATTCGAATCGAGGTCGATGACTTGAGCCTGTCGGGTACGCAATCCGACATCAGCGTCGGGACAACGGGTAGCGGCGACGCAGGTAACATCGTCATCGACGGCATCGATGGCGCGCCGGTGACGACCATCACAGCGTCCGGCGAGTCGACCGGTATCCGCAGCGATTCGTCGCGAATTTTCGGCAGTCCCGCGCTCCTCGGCGCGTCGGGAAGCATTTCGATCCGGACCCGCTCCCTGGCACTCGACGATCTTGCGCGAGTGTCGGTACTGACCGCTGGCCGCGCCGGCGGCGCCATCGACATCGGCGTCGAAACGCTTTCGGTCGCCGGTGGCGCCGCCATCGATGCGCGCACATTCGAGACAGGCGATGCCGGCGACATCACGATTCATGGCGTCGACGGCGGGCGAGCAACCAGCGTCATGATTGCCGGAGTTTCCAACCGCCCGTTTGCCGCCAGTCTGGCGGCACGGATATCGAGCGGCTCACAGGGAACCGGGCCAGACGCCGGCGCGGCAGGCAACATCAATATCTCGGCGACGACCGTCACCGTGGCGGATGGCGCGAACGTCAACGCGGAAACCGTGGATGGTCTCGGCGGCACGATAACCATGGACGTCGGACAGTTGACGGTTTCGGGCGGCGCCGTCGTGACGACGAGAGTTATCGGCGCCGGCATCGGTGGCAGCATCGCCATCGATGCGGACGACCTCATCCTGCTCGATGCAGGCCAGTTGCTGGCTGATTCGAGCGGCACCGGCTCATCGGGGAGTGTATCGATCACTGCTGATGAACTCCGTCTTGCAAACGGCTCAGCGCTTTCTGTTCGCTCCACCGGCGCCGGCCGCGCCGGGTCCGTGTTCACCGATCTCGGATCTCTGTTCATGAGTGGCAACAGCCAGATCGATGCGACCGCCGCGAGTTCGCTGGCGGGCAATGTCGAGTTGAACGTTTCCGGGATCGCGTTTCTCCAGGACAGCATCATCTCGGGCCTGAGTGCTGATCCCGACAACGACGGCGGCAACTTCATCATCCAGCAGCCGGAGGCGCTGGTGCTGCAA
>JALYJS010000367.1 GCA_030799345.1 Pseudomonadota bacterium
GACCAGCGACTGGAGCACCGCCGCAATCGGCACGGCCTGGCCTCGCATCGTGAACCAGACGATGCCGCCCGCCGTGAGCACCGTCGCGCCAACACACGCGACGCCGAGGCCGGCGGCGAGGCGAGTCCAGATGAGCCGCGTGCGCGAGATCGGAAGCGTCAGCGTGTAGACGACGGGCGCGACCGGCATGAAGAACGTCCGGAACCCGGCGCCCGACAACGCCAGGCTGGCCGCGAAGCTGAACGGCAGAATGCGGCCCGCGAACTCGGCCCACACGAGGACCTCTTCGGCGCCGACCGCCTGTCCGAGCGGGGTCAGCGGCAGGGCCTGGCCGAATTCCAGCGATCGCCAGGGGCCGAGGATGGAGACGCCGAACCACAGACAGAGACCGGCGAACACCAGCACGCCCAGCCGCATCTCCACCCAGTGGCGGTACCAGATCATGATGCCTTCACCTGATCGAAGAAGATTTCCTTGATCGTTGCCGGTTCCGAGTCCATCACCGTAATGCCAGTCCCCGCGAGCCGCGCATCCAGTTCGGTGGCGTCGTGTGGCGAGAAGCCGGTCAGCACTCGTCCCTCCCGGCGCCAGCCGGCGGCGATGGGTGGCAAGGCCGCGTCGGCGGCTTCCATGACGCAACGAACGCGTCTCCATCGCTGCCGCACGTCGTCGATGGCGCCGTCGACGACGCACTGCCCGCGCCGGATGATCACGATGTGGTCGGCGATCTGTTCGATGTCGCTGAGCTGGTGGGACGAGAAGAAGATCGTGGTTCCGTGCTCGCCGGCCTGCTCGACGAGCAGCCGGAGGGTGTCTTCGATACCGAGCGGGTCGAGGCCGTCGGTGGGCTCGTCGAGCACGAGCAGTTCGCATCGTCGACAGACCGCCAGGAGCAGGGCCAGCTTGCTGCGCATGCCCTTCGACAGCTTGTTGCACCGCTGGCGCAGCGGCAGATCGAAGCGCTCCACCAGGTGACGTTCCAGCTCGTGGTTCCAGCGCGGGAAGAAGCCGCGCGTCATCCGGATCATCGCGTCGGCCCGCACGTACGGATACAGGTCCTTGATCTCGGGCACGAACGCGACGCGCTTGAAGATTTCGTGCGTGGACCCGGCGGGCACGCCGAACATGGCCGCCGTGCCGCTCTGCGAGCGCGCCAGCCCCATCAGAATCCGCATCGTGGTCGTCTTTCCGGCGCCGTTGGGCCCGAGAAACCCGCAGATCGAGCCGCGCGGCACCGTGAACGTGAGATCACGCGGGCCGTACGACTTGGTCAGGTGCTGCACCTCGATCGCCGCCGGTTTCGCCGAAGGTTCCGGGAATCGGTCCGTCATGTGCCGTATTTCTCCTCGTCTGACTCCGCGAGTTCCGACTCGACCAGCCTGCGAATGGCACCGGCATCCAGGCCGAGACCGCGCAACGCGGTCACGGCTCGACGGGCGATCGCGCGCCCCTTCTGGATCCCGGGGAGGCTGTCTGCCTGCCCGCCGGCCACGAAGGCGCCGGCGCCGTGTCGCAACTCGATGAGCCCCGCGTGCTCCATCTCGCGGTAGGCCTTGGCTACGGTGTTCGGGTTCATGACGAGCTCTTCGGCGAGCCTGCGCATGCCGGGCAACTGATCACCGGTGCGAAGGGCGCCGATCTCGATTGCGTGCCGCAGCTGTTCGATGAGCTGCAGGTAGAGCGGCACACCGGACCGGGGGTCGATGCGGAAGATCATCTACAGTACTAGTACTATAGTACTCTCCGTCGTCTGTCAACCCAGCTGCGGCCTTTAGGACTGTGTCTCGTGCCCGTCCAGCGAACGCTGGCGCGCCGGATGCACAGCGTGCTCGGCAAAACACCACTGTCGTACTTCCAGAGTTTGCGGGTCGAACGCGCGGTGCATCTGCTGAAGACAGGCAGCGCGAGTGTCGAGGAGGTCGCCGCCCGGGTGGGGTACGTAGATGGCGCGACGCTGCGATCGCTTTTGCGGCGGCGGCTCAAGGTCGGGGTCAAGGAGATCAGGCGTGCTCGCTGACCACCCTGCCGCCGTTGCGCGACATCCACTCCGCCGGTGGCCAGGAAGTTGTTGATCGTGACGTCGTATCGTCGGTTCGCTCGCTACCTCGCCGCCGCCTTGGCGAGTGCGATCATGTCCTCGCGGCGGCACGTGAAACACGACAGCACCAGCA
>JALYJS010000375.1 GCA_030799345.1 Pseudomonadota bacterium
GGTGCGCAGCTTTTCGCGCGCCGCACCCAGATCGATCCCGCATTTCCAGTTGAGCCAGTGCGCGCAGGACTTCACGCCCCACTCCGCCCAGCCACGACGCCGGTCAAACTCGGCGATGAGCGCCAGCCAGCGGGCGTTGGCGGCATTCAAATGGCCGGCCAGTTCGGTGATCCGGTCGATCAGTTCGGACGTGGAAACTTCCGAGAACGGGCCTTCCATAGGGATCTCCGGCAGGCTGTAATTACATACAGTATCTTACCAGAATTACCAACCATGGCAATGGCTTACGCGCAAAAAACCGAATGATTTCAGGCACTCAACGCGGCATTTTCCTCGGCCATCCGCCCGCGCGCGGGGGCCTGCACAAGCCGCGCGACCGGCAGCCGCTCCCGCATCCAGTCCTGGAAGCCGGCGAGCACAATCTCTTTGTCCGACAGGATGCCCTGCGAATAGGCGCCGGACTCGAGTCCGCGCTGCACGGAGCGCGTCAGGATCTCGTCTTCGGCCTGCACGCGCGCATTCAGGCGCGCGCACAGGAAACGCGCCGCCTTCATCTCGCGGCGGTCGTCCGGAAAGCCGAAGGAACGCGCCTTGATCAGCGTGCGGCCCGGGCCGAGCGGCAGCACGACGAAGTAATCGAGCCATTCCGGATAGATGTCGAAGTACACGTTCGGAAACAGGCCGAAGTAGGTCCAGCGCCGGCGCATGTCCTCCGGCAGGTGCTCCATCACCGGCAGGAATTTGGCGTAGCGTTCCGCGCTCCAGGACTTCAGCGGCTTCTCGCGCATGCGATGTGATAGCCGCATCGTGCCGCCGGGGAAGATCTCGCGGTCGTACTTCCCCTCCATCAGCGCCGACAGACCCGGATGGCCGATCGGGAAGTGATAGTCCTCGACGTAATTCTCCACCACGTTCTTCCAGTCGATCTCGAGCTCGTGGGTCCACAGGTCGTCGAGCGGCACCATGTCCGCGATGCGGTAATGCGCGAGTTCCGCCGCATGTGGCGCCATGCGCTCGGCGACCGAAGGCCCCTCGGCGCGGAAGCGGACGAACACCATGCCCATGAAAACTTCGAGCTCGATGGGCTTCAGGCCGTACTTCGAGCGGTCGAACTTCGGAAAGGTGTCCGGCGCGCTGACGCTGCGATTGCGGCCGTCGAGGTGGTAAGTCCAGCCGTGATACCGGCAGGTCAGGAATTTGCCACAACTGCCGCGCTCCCCGGAAACGACGGCATGCGCACGGTGCGCGCAGACGTTGTGGAAGGCCCGAAGGTCTCCCGCCGTGTCGCGCACGACAAAGCCGCGCCGACCGAAAAACTCGAAGGAGACGAAATCGCCGACTTTCGGCACCTCGCTGACGTGGCAGGCGACCTGCCAGGACGGCTCGAACAGTCGTTCACGCTCAAGCGCGTGGAACTCCTCGCTGTGATAGGCCCAGGCGGGCAGCGTGACGCGCTGCATCGCATCGGCGCCAGCCGCCGCATGGGCAGCCGGCGCACGCGCCTTCCCCTTCACCGGCGTCACCGCCTCAATGCGGGGCGCGAGCCACGGGAACACGCTGCAAAGGTAGGCGCGGCACTGGCGCCGCGCGGCCTCGCGGTCGAAGCCGTCGCCCTCGAACAGGATGCCTTGCCACTGCTGGTCGATCAGTCCCATGAGTCCCTGGGCAACAGCTTCAGCATCCGGCCATAAACCGTTTCCGTGCGCGGAGATAAGTCGCTTACAGAGGTCTATAACCATCCGGCTCCAGGCCGAATCGCGCTCCCCGCAGCTGCGTTGGTAGTCGGCGCGCGCATTGGACTCGGCGAGGAACGCATACCAGACGGCGATTTTGTGAGAGTCGCTGAGGCGTCGCGACAGGCTCGCATCGGTGATTGCGAGCAGCGCGCTCAGATCGTCAGCGCCCGCCTCCTCGACCACGGTCGCCATCACTTCCGCAAATTCCTCGGACACTTCACGGAGGGTCGCCAGGAGGAGCGCCTCCTTGCTGCCGAAGTGGAAATTGATCGAGGCGGCGGTATGACCGGCGACGCCTGCAATCTTGGCGGAAGTCAGGTCCGCCAGGCCGTGGCGCGAGATCGCGGTAACGGCCGCGTGGATCAGGTCGAGCTTCGAGCCCCTGGGGCGCTGCTCGGCGCTGCTTTCGAGGTTAGCCGCCATGGCTACTATTGTAGTGAATAACGGCGAAGCACTCAACGGTCATTCAGTATTTGAAATACTCGTTCAATTTCGTGTAACAGGAGCATAATCCGTTTACGCTGCAATAGTGCCTTTGAAACCTCACTCCCTCGCCGGCTGGCTGGCCGGTGCGCTGCTTTGCGTCATGAACGCAGCCGCCGCGGACCCCGAACAGGCGGCCAACGGCATCCGCATCGAGCCCGTCTGGATCACGATGCCGGACGGGATCCGCCTCTCCGCAGACCTTTACCGGGCCGAAGGCGCGAATGACCAGAAGTTGCCGGTGCTGCTCGAATACCTTCCCTACCGCAAGCACGAGGCACGCAGCCGCAACTACCCGCTGTATTCCTATTTCCTCCAGCGCGGTTATGTAGTCGCCGCGGTCGACATCCGCGGCACCGGCAACAGCGAAGGCCGACTGATTCCGCACGAGTACTCCGAGATCGAGCAGCAGGACGGCGAAGCCGTGATCGACTGGCTGTCGAAGCAACCGTGGTCGAACGGGAATGTCGGGATGTTCGGCATCTCCTGGGGCGGCTTCAACTCGATACAGATGGCAGCGCGCGATGTGCCCGCCCTCAAGGCCATCATCGCCATCGACGCGACCGAGGATCTGTTCCAGGACGACGTCCATTACATGGACGGGATCATGCATCTCGACTCCTGGGAAATGAGCATGGATCTCGACAACACGCGGCCGGGCGCGCC
>JALYJS010000381.1 GCA_030799345.1 Pseudomonadota bacterium
CAAGGCGGCGCCGCGCTTCGGGCGCGCGCTGGCCGGGCGGGCGCCCGAGCGAGCGAATTTTCCGATTCTGTTCCGGTGAGCGAGCGAGGGTCCCCGCCCGGCCGAGCGCGCCTGCTGCGTCGCGCCCCGTCATGCCGCGGTCCGCTGCAAGCTCGCGAGAAAAGCGCGGTGGTCGGATGTTCCGCGGATGTGGCGGTCGATCCAGGCGGTGAACTGCTCGCGATCACGTGCGATCGCGTCCCAGCGCAGGTAGAAGTCGTTGTCGCGTGCGTAGCGGCCCTGGGCGTATGACGGCCAGGCACCGCCGGAAACCACGGAGATGGCCGTGACGGTGAAGTGCGGCAGCACGATCGAGTTCATTGCCGGCGGCAGCTCGTCCACGAGTTCCTCGACCGTGACGAGGAGCTTTGCCGCTGCGAGCCCGGCTTCGCGCGCGGCGCCGATGATGCCTTCGATGGCGACATTGCCGTGCCGGTCGGCGCGCTGGGCGTGCAGGATCGTGACGTCCGGATTGAGCGCCGGCACCGTGGCGAGCGTTTCTGCGGTGTAGGGGCAGGTGACCTTGCCGATCCGCGGATTCTGCTGGACGAGATCCGTGCCGATATAGCCGCGCAGCATGCCGAACGGCAGGCGCGCGGCGCCCGCGCGATAGGCCGCGGCCATCCCCGCGTGGCTGTGCTCGTCGAGTTCCAGCGCGTGCGGCCACTGGTTCTCGACCGCGTCGCGCAGCCGGTGCAGCGAGCCGACGCCGGGGTTGCCGCCCCAGGAGAATGTGAGCCGGCGGGCGGTGCCCGCGCCGATCAGCTGGTCATACACGAGATCGGGCGTCATGCGCACGAGATGCAGATTCCTGCGACCCTGCCGGATCAGCTCGTGACCGGCAGCGAACGGGATCAGGTGCGTAAAGCCTTCGAGCGCGATGCAGTCGCCGTCCGCCACATGCGCCGCGACCGCATCCTTCAAGGGAAGGATGTCGGCCATTCACTCCACCACGGTGCGCGACTGCTCGCGCAGGTACAGCGGCAGGTAATAGAAGGAGGCGATCGCCTTGCCGGAGGAGCCGGAGCCTTTCCAGCCGCCGAATGGCTGGTAACCCGGCCAGGCGCCGGTCGTCGCGCCCTGGCCCCGGTTCGCATAAGTCACGCCGGCCTGGATGCCGTCCTGGAACCAGCGCACCTCGTCGGGCGATCCATAGAAGCCGGCGGTAAGCCCCATGTCCGTGTCGTTGGCGAGGCGCATCGCTTTCTCGCGGTCGCGATAGCGTTGCGCCATCAGGATCGGCAGGAACATCTCGTGCTTCCACAGCCCGAGGTCCGCGGGCGCTTCCGCGAGCACGGGCTCAACGTAATAGCCGCGTGCGAACACGCCATCGGTCAGCTGTTCTCCGCCGCGGCGCAGCGTCGCATTGGCTCCCCGGAGGTCCGCGACATAGCGCGCGTAACTGGCATAGGCGCGCTGATTGACGACGGGGCCCAGCGACGTCGTGCGCAGCGCCGGATCGCCGATCCGGATCGCATCGATCTGATCGACGACACGGCCCAGCAGGTCGTCGGCCACTTTCTCGTGCACATACAGCCGCGACAGCGCCGAGCATTTCTGTCCGCCCATGCCGAATGCGGAGCGCGCGATACCGGCGGCGGCGCGGTCGAGATCTGCATTCTCTGTCACGATGCAGGGATTCTTGCCGCCCATCTCGGTGATGCAGGGCCGCGGATAAGCGCCGCCCGCCATCGCCGCCATGATCGCGCGCCCCACAGCGACGGAGCCGGTGAACGTCATCCCCGCCGTGCGCGGATCGCCGACGAGCTGCTCGCCGACCGCGGAACCCGCGCCCGACACGTAATTGAAGACGCCCGGCGGGAGACCCGCGTCGCGGATGCAATCCGCGAGCAGCCGGCCGGCCCACGGCGTGTCAGAGGCGCATTTGACGACGACCGTATTGCCGGTCACGAGCGCGGCGGCGACCGGCCCGCCGGCGAGCGCGATGGGGAAATTGAACGGCGCGATGACGCACCAGACGCCGTAGGGCCGCATGACGCTGCGGTTCTTCGACGTGAAACCCGCGAGCGGATCGTTCGGCAGTTCGAATTCATAGCCGTTGTGCGATTCGAAGTCGTCGGCGTAGACGCGGAAGAAGTCGACGGTCTCCTGCGCCTCGCCGAGCGCTTCCATGCGGTTCTTGCCGACCTCGAGCACGAGCGCGGCCGCGATTTCGTAGACGCGTTCTTCCATGACGTCGGCAACCTTGCGCATCAGGCGCACGCGCTCCGCCACCGGCGCCGCGCTCCAGGACGGAAACGCACGATCGGCGGCGGCCAGCGCCGCATCCACCTCGGCCTCGCTGGCGAGGGGAAAACGGCCGAGCTTCAGCTCCGCGTCAATGGGACTCGCCCGTTCTTCCGTCGCGGCCGCCGGGCGATCCTTGCCGTCGATGAACATCGGGTGCGTGGCACCCAGCCGCCCGCGCACGGCGGTGAGCGCTTTCTCGAACCGCTCGTGCAGCTCCTCGGGCGGGTTGAACATGGTGGCGTAGGTCAGTCGGAAACTCATGACGGGCGCTCCGGTGGGGCGGATGGAAAATGGGTGGCGAACAGCCGGTCGAGCAGTGCAAGCGCCGCGTCGAGATCGGCTTCTTCGATCACGAGCGGCGGCGCCAGGATCAGCAGGTTACCCCGCGACCCGAAGGAAACGCCCGCGTCGCGGGCAGCGGCGAGCAGGGCCTTCATGGCATCGGACTGCTGGGGCCACGGCGCGATCGGTGCGCGGCTTTGGCGGTCGGCGACGAGCTCGACGACGGCGAACAGGCCGCGGCCTCCGCGCACGTCGCCGATTACGGCATGGCGGGTCGCGAGCCGTTGCAGACCGGCGTACAGGCGCGCGCCGAGCTCGCGCGATCGTTCAATCAGGTTTTCGTCGCGGTAGGCATCGATCGCTGCGATGCCCGCCGCGCAGGACAGGGGATGACCGCAATAGGTCAGGCCGGAATAAAACATCTCGCGTTCGATGCGCCGTGCGATTTCTCCGCTCATCACGACGGCGCCGAGCGGCAGGGCGGCGCCGGTCAGTCCTTTCGCGAGCGTCATCAGGTCCGGACGGCCCGCTTCGCCATGACGCTGCCAGGCAAACCATTCGCCGCAACGCCCGAAGCCGCTCATGACCTCGTCGGCGATCAGGTACACGCCGTGGTCGCGCGTCGCGCCGCGAAGCAGCGGCCAGAAATCATCCGGCGGCACGATGCCGTTGCTGCCGGCATCGGTTTCCATCAGCACGGCCGCGACGCGTCCGGCGCCTTCCTGCGTGATGCAGTCCGTAACGGCACCGACCGCACGTTGTGCGCATTCACCGGGCGTGGTGCTGCCGAAAGGGCAGCGGTAGGTGTAGGGCGGTGGCACATGCCGCACGCCCCAGGCGTCGGCGTCAACCTGGTGCGCCGTGCGCGCATCCCCCGAGAGCGCCATGTCCATGTAGCTCGCACCGTGGTACGAGCGGTCGCGCGTCACCACGAGTCCGCGCGGCTTGCGCGATGCCTGGCGCGCGATGCGAACCGCGTTCTCGTTCGCATCGGCGCCGCCGAGCGTGAAAAACACGAGGCCGCCCTCGTAGCCGGACAGTTCCAGCAGCCGCTCCGCCAGGACCTGACGCGGCTCGGCGCCCCAGGCGCTGGTCACGAAACAGAGCCGGTCGGCCTGCGCCTTGATGGCCGCAACCAGTCGCGGATGCTGATGACCGAGATTGCTGCACTCGACGAGACTCGACATGTCGAGCAACTCGCGGCCGCCCTCGAGCAGCAGCCGGGCGCCGCGGCCGCCCACCACGCGCGGGGCATCCCAGTCGGCCGGCACGCACCAGCTGTGCAGCACGAAATTCCGTTCGGACAGCATCCGCTGATTGTCGCATGGAACAACCGAGGCGTTAGACTGGGCTCACTCGGAGGTGGACAATGCGCATCCGGCCCATGGCGGCCACACTTCTCGTGACGACGACGCTGCTGGTGCAGGCCTGCGGCGAGCGGGCGCCCGAAGGCGCCGTGGTGCTGCGGGCTGTGCGCATCTATACGGCGCCCGACCAGCCGCCGATCGACGACGGCGCGGTGCTGATAAGAGACGGCCGCATCCTTGCGGTCGGCCCGGAAGATTCGATCGCGACGCGCGGCGCCCCTGAACTGGCCGCCTGCGACGATGGCGTGGTGACCGCCGGCTTCCAGAACAGCCACGTGCATTTCACGGAGCCGAAGTTCTCGGATGCCGGAAACCGCCCGGCCGGGGAGCTCGCCGCGGCGCTCGACGCGATGCTGACGCGCTACGGATTCACGACGGTGCTCGACACTGCGTCTGATCTCGACAACACGATGGCGCTGCGCGCGCGCATCGAAAGCGGCGATGTCGCGGGACCGCGCATCCTGACCGCGGGCTGGGCCCTGTTTCCGGCGAATGGAATTCCTTTTTACCTGCGCGACATGCCGGCGGAATTCCAGTCGCGCCTGCCACAGCCTGCAACGG
>JALYJS010000411.1 GCA_030799345.1 Pseudomonadota bacterium
GACGAGACCAGCGCGTGAAACCCGGAAACAGCGCCGCAGGCGAGCGTGATGAACAGGAATGGAAACAGTTTGCCACTGAAGATCGGCCCGGTCCCGTCGATGAAACGGGTGAATGCTGGCATCTTCATTTCCGGCTGGAGCACGCAGATGGCGATCGCCAGCAGGAAGACCGTGCCCAGCTTGATGAAGGTGGACAGGTAATCGCGCGGCGCGAGCAACAGCCACACCGGCAGTATCGCGGCGATGAATCCATACCCGATCACGAACCAGGCGAGCTCGCGCCCGTCGAGGTTGAACCACTCCCGGAGCACCGGTTGCTGGTCCACCCAGCCGCCGCCGACAGCGAGCAGCAGCAGGACGATGCCGATTGCGGTCGCCTCGAGCACGCGGCCCGGGCGCAGTATCCGGAGATAAACACCGACGATCAGCGCGATCGGTATGGTCGCGAATACCGTGGAAGTCGACCACGGGCTGTGCACCATTGCCTTGACCACGACGAGCGACAGCACCGCGATCAGGATGATCATGATGAACAGCGTGCCGATCAGCGCCGCCGTGCCGCCGAGCGGACCCAGTTCGTCGCGCGCCATCTGGCCGAGACTGCGCCCGTCGCGCCGCGTGGAACAGAACATGACCAGCATGTCCTGCACGCAACCCGCCATCACGGCGCCCACCAGCAGCCACAGCGTGCCGGGCAGGTAGCCGAACTGGGCCGCGAGCGTCGGGCCGATCAGCGGTCCCGCACCCGCAATCGCCGCAAAATGGTGTCCGAACACGATCGAGCGGTGGGTCGGCATGTAATCACGCCCGTTCTCCAGGCGTTCCGCCGGCGTCGCGCGCGTCGCGTCGAGCCCAAGCACGCGCGTGGCGATCCAGCCGCTGTAGAAACGGTAGCCGAGCAGATAGACGCAGCTAGCCGCGACCACGAACCAGAGCGCATTGATGCTCTCGCCGCGGTTCAGGGCGATGCCGCCGAAAGCGGCGGCGCCGGCAATGGCGATCGCAGTCCAGGTTACGACTTCGATCAGCTTTTTCGTCGCCATCGGCGGGAACGGCTCCACGACTTTCAGGCAGTCAGGCTCGCGCATTCTGCCTAAGGCAGCGGCCTTTCGCCAAGCACCGCAGCGATCTACCATGAATGCAGTAGCACGGTGTGGAGAAGCATCATGTCCGGCGACAAGCTGACTAACTGTCTTTGGTTCGACAAGGGCGAGGCCCGCAAGGCGGCGGAGTTTTATGCCGCAACCTTTCCCGACAGCCGTGTCGGCGCAGCGCACGAAGCGGCATCCGATTTTTCGGGGGGTGAGCAGGGCGAGGAACTGACAGTTGAGTTCACCGTCCTTGACCGCTCGTTTCTCGGTCTGAATGGCGGCCCGGAGTTCAAGCCCAATGAAGCGGTCAGCTTCATGGTGCTGACCGAAGACCAGGCGGAAACCGATCGCTACTGGAACGCTATTACGCGCAATGGCGGCGCGGAGAGCGCCTGCGGTTGGTGCAAGGACCGCTGGGGCTTTTCCTGGCAGATTACGCCGCGAGTGCTGATCGAGGCGATGAACAGCAAGGACCGGGCCGCCGCCAAACGCGCCATGGAAGCCATGATGACGATGAGGAAAATCGACATCGAAGCGATTAGGCAAGCGGCAATAGGACAGAAAAGCCGCTGACGAAAATGGCTCCCCGAGTTGGACTCGAACCAACGACCCACGGATTAACAGTCCGTTGCTCTACCGACTGAGCTATCGGGGAAGCGGCTTTTGAGGGCGCGGGATTGTCGGCCAAGGTCGCGCCCAAGTCAACAAACCGCAAGGGATTTCCGGCGAAAAGCGAAGGCTAGGCGCGCTTCTGCGCCCTGGCCCCGGAAAGGACCCGTCGCATGCGCCCAAGCGCATCCTCGAGCGTTTCGCTCGAAGCCGCAAACGACAGCCGGAAATGCCCCGGTGCCCCGAAGGCGGAACCCGGGACTACGGCGACGCCGGCCTCGTTGATCAGGAACTCCGCGAACGCATTATCGTCCGCGGCGCCGACCCTGCGCATGGCTTGCGCGACGTTGGCGAACGCGTAGAACGTTCCCCAACCCGGCAGGCAGCGCACACCCGGCAACGAATTGAGTCCCGCGACGACGAGATCGTGGCGCGCCTTGAATGCGATGTTCATTTCACGCACGCAGTCCTGGGACGCATTGAGCGCGACTGTCGCGGCTTTCTGGGAGATCGACGACGCATTGGACGTGCTCTGGCCCTGGATCGTCGCCATGGCCGCGATGAGCTCGGCGGGCCCTCCGCAATAGCCGATGCGCCATCCCGTCATTGCATAGCTCTTCGAGCAGCCGTTGATGGTGACGGTGCGGTCATAGAGACCGGGATTCGCCGTCGCAAAGCTGCAGAACGGCTCCGGTCCCCACCAGATGTGCTCGTACATGTCGTCGGTGCCGATGACGATTTCCGGATGCTGCGCGAGGATCGCGCCAAACGCTTCCAGTTCCGCGCGCGAGTAAGCGGCGCCTGTGGGGTTGCTCGGACTGTTCAGGATGTAAAGCCGGGTCCTTGGCGTGATTGCGGCTTCGAGCTGCGCCGGCGTGATCCTGAATCCGGCGTCCATGTCCGCCGCCACGGGCACGGGAGTGCCGTCGGCGACCAGCACCATGTCCGGGTACGACACCCAGTATGGCGCCGGGATGATGGCTTCGTCCCCGGCGTCCAGCAAGGCGCAACAGAGATTGAATACCGTCTGCTTGGCGCCGCTCGACACCAGGATCTGGTTGCGCGCGTAGTCGAGTCCGTTGTCGTGACGGAACTTGCCGATGATCGCGTCCCTGAGCTCGTTCGTGCCCTCGACATTCGTGTAGCGCGTGTGCCCGGCGCGGATGGCGGCAATGCCGGCCTCCGCGATGTGCGCGGGGGTGTCAAAATCGGGCTCCCCGGCCCCGAGGCCGATGATGTCCCTGCCCTCGGCTTTCAGTTTTGCTGCGCGGGCCGTGACGGCCAGCGTCGGCGAGGGCTTGATGCGCTGGACACGTTTTGCGAGGCGGATGGTCACAACGGGAGTACCGTGACGGGGAGAACCCGGCTAAGGTACGGGAAGGCATTTTTCGTTGCAATGCGGGTGA
>JALYJS010000412.1 GCA_030799345.1 Pseudomonadota bacterium
CGGGCATGGGCACGCCGCAGGCGAACCAGCTGCCGGGCTTCGCGCTCGTGCGGATGGACCGGGACCTCCAGATTCCCCGCGGACGCGGCACGATCCAGTTCACCGACGTCGCGGCGCTCATCGACCCGACCACCGTGCAGTTCCTGTCGTTGACGGATCCCGAAGGCACGAAGGTGCTCGAGCAGAACTTCCAGTTTGACCTCGTGAGCCAGGAGAAGCTGCTCTCGCGCTACATCGACCGCCAGGTCAGCGTCGAGCAGCAGAGCGGCGACGGCATCAAGGTCGTTGAGGGCACGCTCGTCTCGTCGAACGACGGGCTCGTGATCCGCGGCGCGGATGGCCAGATCCATGCGCTCCGCGAATGGAGCAACATGCGCTTCGGCGAGCTGCCGGGCGGGCTCATCACGCGCCCGACGCTCGAATGGGACGTCGTCTCCGGCAAGGGCGGCATGCAGGAGGCGCGTGTCTCCTATCAGACCGGCGGCATCACCTGGTGGGCCGACTACAACCTGATCTTTACCGAGGGCGCGGACGCGAACTCGGGCTTCGTGGACGTCGGCGCCTGGGTGAGCCTCCTCAACCAGTCCGGCGCGCGTTACCAGGATGCAAAGCTGAAGCTCATTGCGGGCGACGTGAATCGGGTACAACCCGAGCAGCAGGCCATGCGCAACAAGGTGTACGAGATGGCCGCGATGGCCGACGCCGCCGCCCCGGGTTTTGAGGAGAAAGCTTTCTTCGAATACCACCTCTACACGCTCGGCCGTCCGGCGACGATCCCGAACAATTCCACGAAACAGATCGAGCTCTTCGACTCCGCGACCCGCGTGCCGGCAAAGAAACAACTCGTGTATTACGGAGACGATTTCGGTGGCTACTACGGCTCGCCGATGCTGGAGCGAGAGATGGGGCCGGCGTCGAACACGAAGGTCGACGTCTGGCTCAAGTTCAAGAACGACAAGGCCTCCGGCATGGGCATGCCGCTCCCCGCCGGGCGCATCCGCGTCTCGCAGCAGGACAAGGCCGACGGCAGCCTCGAGTTCATCGGCGAGGACACGATCGACCACACGCCGAAAGACGAGGACGTGCGCGTCAAGCTCGGCACGGCCTTCGACATCGTCGGCGAGCGCCGGCAGACCGACTTCGTCTTGAATACGAAAGGCCGCGTCATGGAAGAGGCCTTCGAGATCAAGGTTCGCAACCACAAGGAACAGCCGGTCGAGGTGATCGTGCGCGAAAGCCTTTATCGCTGGAGCCAGTGGTCGCTGATCGAGCAATCGTCGCCCTCCGAGAAGAAGGACGCGAGGACGGTGGAGTTCCCGGTGCGCATCGCGGCGGATGGCGAGGCGGTCATCACCTACCGCGTGCGCTACACCTGGTAGGGATCGATCGAGAGCGGGGCGCCGGCGCGAAGCCTCTCGCCGACGCCCGCTTCGACGATGCAGTTCTGGCCGAAGGTCAGGCCCTTCAGCACGTAATCGTGGCGGTACTTGCCGAGGGCGCGCAGCGGTTCCTGGTGCGCGTCACGCGCGCCGGTGACCTGGTCGGTCGTCGTGACCGAGCAGCGCGTGCAGAGCTTCACGCCCCGCAGCACGATCGGGCCAAAGTGGAACAGCGTCATCGCATCCTCCGCATAGGCGGCGACGCCCTCGATCACGATGTTCGGCCGGAATCGTGCCATCGGGATCGGTTCGGGGACGCGGTGATTCAGGTCCGCGAGCGATTCGCTCGAGATCATGAGGATCGGGTAGCCGTCGGTGAATGTCACCGGGTGCGGCGCGGAACCGACGTACTTCGGGTTCGCGAGCCTTGGTGCCGCGGGGTCGAGGCGCACGAGCCGGTGCCGGTCGCCCAGCACGTCTGACAGCCAGGCGGCCGCCTCATCGCCGGCATCGATGCCGAGGCATTCGTCGTTCCAGATCGTGACGCGCCTTGAGTCGCCGGCGTGATCGACATCGATCGTGAACGGCGCACGGCCTTCGACGGACAGCTGCAACTCGCCGTCACTCACGGCCACCAAAATCGTCGCCATCCTGGGATGCGTGCGCTGGGTGATGAACTGGTTGGCGGCCGTCACGATCATCCAGCGCCGATCCCACTCGGGCCCGGTCGGTGTCATGAGGACGGAGTCGACGTCGATCCCGCGGCAGGACTTGACCGGGTAGACGTGAAGGCTCGCGATGCGGGGCATGGCGG
>JALYJS010000462.1 GCA_030799345.1 Pseudomonadota bacterium
GCCGGCGGCAGCGTCCTGCAACCAGTCGAACAAATGCTTGGCGACGGCGCGGTCGACGAGCAGCTCGAATCGGTCCGCTGCTGTGCGGCGCAGCATGACCGGCAGCTGCGCGAACCGGGTGCGCGCACAGGCGTCATCGCCGAAGGCCGCGAAATCGAGTGCGCAGCCCCGGACCAGGAGGTCGAGTGCATGCGGGCCTTCCACCACGATAGCGACGTGGGCGTCGGACAGATCGGTGACTGCACAGGCGCGTTTTTTGCAGGCCGTGCGCGCCGCGTCCGCCAGTTCCGCGCCATCGTGCCCGGCGGAAATCAGCAACCAGCTGTCAGGCCCGACCCGGCAGTAAACGGGATCGTCGCCGAGCCAGGTGTTCATCGTCTCCGGGACGGGGCGGTCGGCAATGCGCAGCTCTCCGAGCGATTTCTGCGAATCCTGCGAGAGCCGCAGCAGCACGACCGCGCGCTGGAGCTGGACCTCGAGACGCAGAAGGTCGCCATAGACACGCCCTCCGGCAGGCAGCGTCGATTGCCCGACCAGCGACTGGATGGGATCAGGCATGCAGGCGCTCTCCGGCCGGGTCGTAGAAGGCGGTCGTAACGATAGTCGCCGGTCCCAGTCGATCGAGGTCGTGCACCGTGACCGTTTCACCGAGGCGCGCGCGACCGCCGCGCAGCAAGGCGAGCGCGATGGGGCGATCGAGATTCGGCGACAAGGCGGCCGACGTCACCCAGCCGTCGCTGCCCTCGCTCGTGCCGGCGAAGCGAATATGTGCGCCGGGCTGGAGCACGTCGGCGCCGGTCGCGGTGAGGCCGACGAGCTGCAGGCGATCGGCGCGCTGATTGTCGGCGCGGGAGAGAGAGCGCTTGCCGATGAAGTCCGCGGCTTTGCGCGCCGCGACGTCGCCCCAGCCCAGGTCGGCCGGCGTGCTGGTGCTGTCGGTATCGACGCCCACGTGCAGGAAGCCTTTTTCGAGCCGCAGCAACAGCAGGGTTTCGATGCCATAGGGCGTGATGCCGTTCCCCGCGCCCGCGCTCATCAGCGCGTCCCATAGCGCCCTGCCGTAGCGCGCGGGCACGTGGATCTCGTAGCCGAGTTCGCCCGAGAAGCTGACGCGGTAAAGCCGCGTCTCGACACCTGCGAACCGGCCCTCGCGCACGCTCATATGCGGCAACGATTCCGCATCGATGGCAATGTCGGTCTCGAAGCAGGACAGCACATCCCGCGCGCGCGGACCGGACAGCGCGATCGCGGCCCATTGCGTCGTCACGGGCACGACAAACACGTTCATCTTGGGCCATTCACACTGCCGCCATTCCTCGAGCCAGGCCGCGATCCGCGACGCACCGCCGGAAGTTGTCGTGATGACGAAGCGCTCGGGGCCGAGACACGAGATCGTACCGTCGTCGATGACCACGCCGGCCTCGTTCAGCATCAGGCCATAACGCAGCTGTCCCGGCTTCAGCGTGCGCACAGTGTTGATGTAGAACGCGTCGAGGAAGCGCGCGGCATCGGGACCCGTCACCTCGATCTTGCCCAGTGGAGATGCGTCGAAGATACCGGAACTCGTGCGAACCGCGAGCGCCTCGCGGCGGACGGCTTCCGCCGGCGCTTCGCCTTGACGGGGGTAGCAGGCGGGACGCATCCAGCCGCCGGCTTCCCACCAGTGGGCGCCCAGCGTCACGTGCGCCTCGTGCGCCGGGATCAGGCGACGCGCCGCGTAGCGTTCGCCGGTCTGTCGTCCGGCGATGGCGCCGAGCGCCACCGGCGTATACGGCGGTCGATAGGTGGTCACGCTGAGGTCGGCAGGCATGCGCCCGGTCAGCTCCGCGAACGCCAGCAGCGTATTCAGGTTGCCGGTCTTGCCCTGGTCCACCGACATGCCAGCCGTCGTATAGCGCTTGACGAGCTCGATGTGATCGAAGCCCTCGGCAATGGCGATCTCGATGTCGGCTACGGTTACGTCATGCTGTAAATCGAGCCATTGACGGCTGCTGCGCCCCGCAGGCGGCCGCCGTGTTGCGCCGACCGCGGCCGATACCGGCGGTTCTTCGACGACGGCCTCACGTACCAGCGCTTCCTGCTTCTTGCCGGCCCACGCGAGCACCGCGTACGCGGCGCGGGACGCATCGGCGAGCGTCTGCGCCAGCGTGACGCAGCCGGCGAGTGCGCCTGCGCAGGCGAGCGGTGGGCGTGGATCGCGCGGCAGGTAGCACTGACGCTCTGCGTCATACCCGAGCGCGCTTCGCGTCTGCGAGTAGAGATGCAGTGTGGGCGCCGAGCCGCCGGACATACCAAGGGCATCGCAGGCGATCTCGCGTCGATCCTCACCGTTCGTGCTGACGACGACGCCGCGCAGCGACCGGCGGCCTCGGCCCTGCAGCACCACGGTGCCGGCGCTGACTTCGACGCCGTGCTCACGCAGTGCCTCGGTGAGCACGGGCGGCGGCGCCAGGCGGCTGTCCACGACGTGAGCAACGCTGACGCCCGCGACCGCGAGATCGAGTGCCGCGAGATAGGCCGAATCATTGTTGGTCGCGAACGCGACGCGCCGTCCGGCAGCGACCCCGTAGCGGTTCGCGTACTGACGCACGGCACCCGCGAGCATCAGGCCCGGCAGGTCGTTGCACTCGAACACGAGCGGCTGTTCGATCGCGCCGGTTGCGAGCAGCACCTGGCGCGCATGAACACGCCAGTATCGCTGGCTCACCGCGCGCTCCGGGCCGTGCAGATCGAGTCGCTGCACAAGCCCGGCCGTGCCATGGTCGTAGAGCCCGAAGCAGGTGGTGCCGTTCAGCAGCGTGACGTTCCGGGAGGCGGCGAGTTCGCCCAGCACGCTCGCGAGCCAGACGACCGGCGGCGCGTCGTTGATGGAAACGGCGGCGCCGAGCAGCGATGCGCCGCATTCGAAGTCCTGCTCGGCGAGCAGCACGACGAGTCCCGCACGCGCCGCGATCTGCGCGGCCAGCAATCCCGCGGGCCCGCCGCCGACGACCAGCAGGTCGCAATGTGCATTGACTGCGTCGTAGCGCGCGGGATCCGGCAGCCGCGGCGCTGCCGCGAGACCAGCCACGCGGCGGATCCACGGTTCGTAGAAGTGCCACGAGGGCCAGGTGAAGGTTTTGTTGTAGAAGCCGGCGGGCCAGAGCGGCGCGGTGAAGTCGAAGACGCGTCCGATATCGAAGCGGACGCCAGGCCAGGCATTCTGCGCACGGACGTTGAGTCCATTGCTGACCGGAACCATCGTGGCGCGTGCCGTCGGTTCGCATGCCGCGCCCTGGCCGAGTGTGACCAGCGCATTCGGCTCCTCGACACCGGCCGAGAGCAGACCGCGCGGCCGGTGGAATTTCATGCTGCGCCCGACGATGCGGACATCGTTCGCGAGCAGCGCGGAGGCGACGGTGTCGCCGGCAAAGGCAGGCAGCGCGCGGCCATTCCAGCGAAAGCTGAACGACTGCGTGCGATCGATGTGGCCGCCCTGGGGGAGGCGATAACCCATCAGTGCGCCACGCCGGAAGCGGCGCCTTCGTCGACGAGCGCGCCGGTTGCGAACCGGTCGAGCCCGAACTCCGCGATCAGCGCGTGGGGCCGACCATTGGCGATGGTCCACGCCATCGTCTCGCCGCCGGCGGGTATCGCCTTGTAGCCGCCGGTGCCCCAGCCGGCGCTGACGTACAGGCCGGCAACCGGCGTCACGCCCATGATCGGGCTCGTGTCCGGCGAGATGTCCACGATTCCCGCCCACTGGCGCAGGACCCGCAATCGGCTGAGACACGGAAACAGCTCCACGGCGGATTGCGCATTGGCCTCGAAATTCGGGAGCCCGCCGCGCTGGGCATACGAGGTGTGCACGTCCGCGCCACCGCCGATCACGACCTCTCCGCGATCGGACTGGCTGACGTAGACGTGGATCGCCCCCGACATCATGACCGTGTTCAGGAGCGGCTTGACCGGTTCCGTCACCATCGCCTGCAGCGCGAGGCTCGTGACTGGCAGACGCACCCCGGCCTTCGCGGCGATCACGCTCGAATGACCGGCAACCGCGAGGCAGACTTTCGCCGCCGTGATCGGACCGCGCGTCGTCTCGACGCCTTTCACGTGGCCGCCCTCGATGCGAAAGCCCGTGACCTCGCAGCCCTGCAC
>JALYJS010000489.1 GCA_030799345.1 Pseudomonadota bacterium
AACCAGCACGAGGAGGTCGGGCTTGATCTCGCCTACGTGGACTGGGCGCCGCGCGCCGGCATGCTGGTGACGCTCGGCAAGCAGAAGCAGCCCTGGTTCAAGGCTGGCAACAGCATGTTCTTCGACAGCGACGTCAACCCGGAGGGAGCCGCATTCCTCTACGGTGGCAAGACCGGGCTATTTGCGCGGGCCTGGGGTTACTGGCTCGAGGAAATGTCCGCCGGCGCCGATTCGAACCTGCTCGGCGGACAGCTGGGCTACGCCTTCGACAATGGGCTGACGGTAGCCGCCGGCTACTGGGATTACGGCGCGATCCAGGATCAGCCCGCGCTCGTTTTTTCCGGATCGCCGGCTGGCAACAGCACCTACGCCGCGGCGGCTGACTGCAAGGGCGCGGGCGTGCTGCGCTGCTATGCCTACGACTACAACGTCGCAGTCGCCGAGCTGCAATGGGCCGGGACCCTCGGCTCACGGCCGCTCACGCTGTTTGGCAGCTACATGGAAAATTTCGATCCGGACGAGCTGAACACGGGCTACAACTTCGGGTTCCTGTACGGCAAGGCATCGGACGCTCATACCTGGGAGCTCGGGCTCCTGTACCAGGACGTAGAGCGCGATGCGCAGCTCGGTGCGTTCCTGGATTCGGACTTTGCCGACGGGGCCACTCAGGGCAAGGGTGTGGTGCTGAGCGGCGCCTGGGCGCCGGTTAGGAACGTTAACCTGAGAGCGACCTGGTACATCAACGACCGCAATTACGACACGCCGACCGAAACCGAGTACGAACGCCTGCAGTTCGACCTCAACTACAAGTTCTGACCGGAGCGGCGCTGGGCTATCATGGATCAGTTCCGGCATGAGCCGACGGGAGCGAGACGGATGGAGCCGGCGGACCTCGGTCAGCATATTTCGCGGCGCTTCAACGAAGACATGGAGCGCGTGCGCACGCGCGTGCTCCAGATGGGCGGGTTCGTCGAAGAGCAGCTTCGTCTCGCCGTCAAGGCGCTGGTCGAGGGGGACAGCGAGCTCGGCGAGCAGGTCGCACGGGATGACTACAAGGTCAACCGCATGGAGGTCGAGATCGACGAGGAGTGTGGCCGCATCATCGCGACCCGCCAGCCGACCGCGTCCGACCTGCGCGTCATGGTCGCCATCATCAAGACGATCACGGATCTCGAGCGCATCGGCGACGAGGTTGAAAAAGTCGGCTTCATCGCCGCGAAGCTCGCGTCGATGGAAAAGCCGGCCGATCATTACCGCGAAATCCGCCACCTCGGACGGCTGGTGATCGGGCTGGTGCACGATGCGCTGCACGCCTTTGCGCGACTCGATGCGGATGAGGCCTTCGAGGTTGCGCGCAGCGACCGCAAGGTCGACGAGGAATACGAGGCGATCCAGCGCCAGAACATCACCTTCATGATGGAAGATCCGCGCACCATCCGCCGCGCCCTCGAAGTCATGTGGGTCGTGCGCGCGCTCGAGCGCATCGGCGACCACGCGAAGAACATCTGCGAGTACACCGTGTACATGGTGCATGGCAAGGACATCCGCCACCTGTCGCTGGACGACGCGGAACGCCAGATCCGCGATTCCGCGGCGGAGCGCGAGGGTTGACGCTGCCCGGTCGGGCGGAACTCAACTGGACTGGATTCGCGGCCTGCGCCGCTGTACTGGCTTTCGCCTTCTATGCGCAGTACGGCCTCGGCCTGGTGCCCTGCCACCTGTGCGTGTTCCAGCGCGTGACGGTCACCGCGATGGGCGTTGCGTTCCTGGTCGCCGCGCTGCTGCCGGGCAGCGGCTGGCGCTCCGCGCTTCGCGTCATTCTCATCGCGCTCACGGGTTTCGCAACGATGGCCACCGCCGGTCGTCACGTGTGGGTGCAGATGCAGCCCGAGGGCTCGGTGGCAGCCTGCGGCGGCGACCTCGACTTCATGCTCGACATCCTGCCGGTGACCGAGGTGGTACTCCGGGTCTTCAGTGCCGGCGGTGAATGCGCAAAGATCGACTGGACGTTCCTCGGCTTGTCGATGCCGGTCTGGGTGCTGATGTTCGCCGCCGTCATGACCGTGGGCGGCATCTGGAACAACCTGCGGCGCGCCTGAGTGCGCGGGCGCTCACCGCGCGGGCAGGGAGTCCATCAGCCGCGCCAGCAGATCGTGATAGATGCGGCGGAGGCGCTCGAGATCCTCAATGCGACAGCACTCGTCGATCTTGTGAATGGTTTCGTTGAGGCCTCCGAACTCGATCACCTCGGCGCCCATGGGAGCAATGAACCGGCCGTCCGAAGTTCCACCGCCGGTCGAAAGTTCTGGGGTCAACTCCGTATGCTGGCGCACCACCTCAATGGCTGCCGCCGCGAGCGCCGCGGGTCGCGAGTAATACGGCAGGCCCGACTCGAACCAGTCGAGCGTGTAGCGCAGCCGGTGCCGGTCGAGAATATCCGTGATGGTCTGTTTCAGCCCCTCCACGGTCTGCGCCGGGGACCAACGCAGGTTGAATCGCGCCTTCAGCTCGCCCGGAACGACGTTGGCCGCGCCGGTGCCGGCATTCAGGTTGCTGACCTGGAAACTGGTGGGCTGGAAGTGCTCGCTGCCGGCATCCCATACCCGGTTCGACAGGTCGACGAGCGCCGGCGCGAACCGGTGGATCGGATTGTCCGCCCGGTCCGGATAGGCGACATGGCCCTGGATGCCATGCACGGTCAGCCGCCCGGACAGCGAGCCGCGGCGGCCGACGCGGATCGTGTCGCCAAGCCGACTCTGGCTCGACGGCTCGCCGACCACGCAGTAGTCGATGCGCTCGCCCCGCGCGACGAGCGCGTCGACGACGCGGCACGTGCCGTCGACCGAGGGCCCTTCCTCGTCGCTCGTCACCAGGAAGGCGATGGCGCCGGCGATGCGGCGTTCATTCGCCAGGAAACTTTCCGTTGCCGTCACCATCGCGGCGAGCCCGCTTTTCATGTCCGCAGCGCCGCGCCCGAACAGCAGACCGTCCCGCTCCGTCGGCACGAAGGGATCCGATCGCCAGCGCTCGAGCGGTCCCGGCGGCACCACGTCAGTGTGTCCGGCGAAGCACAGGAGCGGGCCATCGCCATCCCGCCGTACGGCCCAGAAATTGTCGACTTCGCCGAACCGCATGCGTTCCACGCCAAAGCCGAGCGCTGCGAGGCGGTTGATCAGCACCTCCTGACAACCGCCGTCGACCGGGCTCACGGACGGACGGGCGATGAGTTCTCGGGTCAGTTCCAGGGTCGAGGACATCGCGCTAAAGGACTCCCTGCCCGATGGCATGGCGGGCGCGGCCCTTTATACGGGTGCCTACTTCATGCGGCAAGCACACGCCTGCAACAATTCCGTAACAATCGCGGCGTAGAACCACCGCGTTGCCATGGCCGCGGCCGGGTGAGCGGATGCCGACCTCGACACTGATCCTCGTATTGCTGGTGCTGGCAGTGATCAGCTACCGCTTCGGGCGTGCACGTTCGCTGAAAGTGGCCGGCGGGGCGCGTGGCGCCCGCAACCTGCATTCGCTGCCGTCGCACTATGGCCTGCTGACCGCAATCTGGTGCGCGCTGCCGGCGCTCTTCGTCGTGATCGGCTGGCAGGCCTTTGACAACCGGATCATCACGGAGCGGATCGTTGCCACGATGCCCGCGGAAATGCGGGGGCTGCCGCCGGGCGAGATGTCGCTCATGCTGAACGACGTGCGCAATCTGGTCGCCGGCAATACGCCGCCCGATGCCGCCACTCCCGAAATCACGGCCGCAGCCGCGCAATGGGAGCGACTCGAGGGTCTCAGCCGCACGGCGGCGGCGGTGCTGGCGTTCTGCGTCGCGATCGGGGGCGGGTGGTTCGCGCTGTCGCGCATCACGCCCGCCTTGCGAGCGCGCAACAGCGTCGAGCGGGTCGTGCGCTGGGCGCTGCTCGGCTGCTCGCTGATTGCGATCCTGACGACGGTAGGGATCGTCTTGTCGGTCCTTTACGAGTCGCTGCAGTTTTTCCGGCTGGTGCCGGTTACCGAGTTCATATTCGGCACGCAGTGGAGCCCGCAACTCGCGATCCGGGCCGATCAGGTTGGCTCCAGCGGCGCGTTCGGCGCGGTGCCGTTGTTCGCGGGCACGCTCCTGATCTCGTTCATCGCGATGGCGATCGCCGTGCCGGTCGGGCTGTTCTCCGCCATCTATCTCGCGGAATACGCGAGCCGCGGGTTTCGCGCGTTCACGAAGCCGGTACTCGAGGTGCTGGCCGGCATTCCCACGGTGGTCTATGGCTTCTTCGCAGCTCTGACCGTGGCGCCGCTCCTGCGCCGCGCGGGCGAACAGGTCGGACTGGAGGTGGCCTCGGAGAGCGCGCTCGCCGCAGGGCTCGTGATGGGGGTCATGATCATTCCGTTCGTTTCATCGCTCGCCGACGACATGATCACCGCCGTGCCGCAATCGCTGCGCGACGGATCCTATGGCCTGGGCGCCACGCGCTCGGAAACGATCCGCAAGGTCGTGCTGACGGCGGCGCTGCCGGGCATCGTCGGCGGCGTGCTGCTGGCCGTCTCGCGGGCGATCGGCGAGACGATGATCGTGGTGATGGCAGCGGGACTCTCGGCAAATCTCACCGCGAATCCGCTCGAGGCGGTGACCACCGTGACCGTGCAAATCGTCACGCTCCTGGTCGGGGACCAGGAGTTCGACAGCCCGAAGACACTGGCGGCATTTGCACTCGGGCTGGTGCTGTTCATCGTGACCCTGACCCTGAACGTGATCGCGCTGCATGTGGTGCGCCGTTACCGGGAGCAGTATGAATAAGCCGCAGGCCACCGGAACGCCGCAGTCACAACAGCGGATCCGCGAATGCGTCGAACGCGGGCTGGCCCGGCGGTATCGCGCGGAACGGCGGTTCCGCGCCTATGGCCTCATCGCCGCAATCTCGGGGTTGCTGTTCGTGGCCTTCCTGTTCCTGTCGATCATCAGCACGGGCTACACCGCCTTCGTCCAGACCTATGTCAGGATCGACGTCAAGTTTGATCAGGAACTGATTGATCCGGAAGGAAACAGGGACGCAGAAGCGCTGCGGATGGGCGACTACGGCGGGGTGCTGAAGCAGGCCATCCGCGAGCAGTTCCCGGAGGTCGAGGGGCGGCGCGAGCTGCGGCAGCTCTACAACCTGGTCAGCGAAATCGCGGCGTTCGATCTGCGCGATCGCGTGCTGGACGAGCCGGCGTTGATCGGCCAGACGCGTGAGTTCTGGCTGATTGCCTCGGACGACATCGACCAGCTGGTCAAGGGCAAGATCGATCGTGCATTGCCCGAAGCACAACGTGTGGTTTCGGACCTGCAGCTCGGCTGGCTCGATGAGCTCACGCAGGATGATCGCGTCGAGCGGCGCTTCAACCGCGTGTTCTTCACGGCCGGCGATTCACGCGAGCCGGAACAGGCGGGTGTGCTGGGCGCGATCGTCGGCTCATTCCTGACGCTTCTGGTCACGCTCCTGCTGTCGTTTCCGATCGGCGTCGCGGCGGCCGTTTATCTCGAGGAGTTCGCGCCCGCCAACCGCTTCACCGACCTGATCGAGGTGAACATCAACAATCTCGCGGCCGTGCCGTCGATCGTGTTCGGTCTGCTCGGCCTTGCCGTCTTCATCCAGTTCTTCGGCGTGCCGCGTTCCGCGCCGCTGGTCGGCGGCCTGGTGCTGACGCTCATGACATTGCCGACGATCATCATCGCCAGCCGGGCCGCGATCAAGGCGGTGCCGCCGTCGATTCGCGAAGCCGCGCTCGGGATGG
>JALYJS010000511.1 GCA_030799345.1 Pseudomonadota bacterium
GTGCTCGTGCCGACGAACCAGCGCGCCGTCCGGATCAGGCCGAGCATCGTCGTCGCCTCTGAAAAGTTCGGGCCCGGCCCCGCCCAAAAAGGGGCGCCCGAGCGGCTCAGCGCGTCTCTGAGACCAACGAGGTCGGCATCGGGCTTGAGGGGCCACATGCCCAGAAACTCGTGGATCTCCTCGCCGTTGGCGCCTCTCATGATGCAGCCCGGGTGACGCAGGTCCCAGGAGGCCGCGCTCTTGGCCGGTGCGGCCTGGGCTGTTCCTGAATTCTTCGACATGTAAAGAGTCTCCTTTGAAACGTTGATGGACCGGTGATGGTCCGTCCGCGGACCGTCCGCGGGCGGTTCAGATTGCGGGACAAAGCTTACGAAGTAGCTAGCGGCAAGTAGTCAGGAAAGCGTCGGCATTTCGTCGCCATCCGTTTCCACTAGACTTTCGCGCGTATCGATTTGAGCTCGGCTCGACAGGCGTCACCGAACGGCTTCAGGGCATCGCCCTCGCCGGAACGCGTGAGCTGACGCAGCTCCTGCACCGACAGATTGCTCGAGAAGTACTGGTCGGTAATGCGCAAGACGAGCTCTTCGGCCTGCCTGAGCACGGGTGGGCTCGCGCAGAGCCGGATCCGGTTGATCAGCGCGTATACGGGTACGAATGTGTCGGGTTTCTCCAGCGAATGCTGTAATGCATCGACTAGAAGTCTTGCGCACTCGGCGATGAACTCGCCGTAAATCGTCTGGCGCATGCGGAACTCGTCCCGAATCAACTCACGCCGGTTCAGCGTCTTCTGGTTGATCCAGGCGATGGCACCAGAGGCTGTGACACCTACCAGCGTCCCCACCAGGGCGCTCACTACTTGCATGTCCATGCATTTCCCCTTGGCGCCGATTTACAGCCCGTCCAGCGATTGGGGTTGGCCGACGTCGCCTACAATCAGACGAAGCAGCTCGTGCGCGGACGTGAACTCGCCTTGCCGGCCCGTGACGAGGTTCTCCAGGCGGCCGGCCAGCGCGTCCGGCGTCGCGTCGCTTCGCAGCTTGACGACGTACGTGCGGCGGTTGGGATATTTGGGGTCGGTGTTCAGGACCATTGCAGTCATTTCCAGTTGGTGGTGGCCGCCAGAGTAGGGGCCACCGACTGCCGAGTGGTCAGGGAAGGGTCGCTGTAAGGTCGATAACGACGCGAACGGGCCGGCTACACCGAAGCGAGCAGGGCCCGCGCGCGGGCGATGGCGCTCGTCTCGTTTGCCTCGGGAAGCTTACTGACCAATGTTGCCAGCGCACGCCGATCCTTGACCGCAGCCCCCGCCTGTTCGCAGAGCGCAGTCAGCGCCAGCAGTTCCAGCCAGGCCGCACCTTGTTCCCGCGCCTCTTCGACCGCGCGCCGGATCGCGGCCTCGGCTGCAGCGGGGTCGCCGCGCGCGCCAGCGATAGCACCCTCGATCAGCAGCAACTGCGGAAGATAGATCCGCTCGCCGTACGTCCTGACCATCTCGAGCGCTTGCTCGAGCGGCTCCTGGGCGGCCTGCCAATCACCGTGCAGAACCAGAGCCTCTGCGGCATAACCGAGGTTCTCAGTGTCCCCCGCGATCCTCCCAGTGGGCTTGTCGTCCTCGTACGCGGCTCGAATCTGGCGATAGCCAACGAGCGCTTTTCCGCTGCGCGCCATGGCCAGGCCGCCGAACCAGCGCCACGCTGTCCTGCCCTGTGCGAGATCAGCCTCTTCGACGAGCGCGCGCAATTCATCGGCCAGTGCCGCAATGCGGCTCGCATCGCCGACACGAACCTCAATCAGCGTGTCCAGCCAGATTGCAACCATCAGTGCCACGGGCTGGCCCAATCCGCGCGCGCGCGCATACGCCTGCTGCAGACGCTCGCGCGACTGTTTGATGAGGCCGAGATGCGCGAGCTGCAGACTCAGCAGGCCCAGCAGCATGACCTGCGGGTCGGCGTCGAAGCTCCGCTCAGCAACGCCGTCGGTCGACTCGATTGCGGGGATGGAGCGTTCCAGGGATTTCCGGGCCTCCCGCGGTCGGCCTCGCATCATGAAGACATGGCTCTGCACGGTGTGGGCGGCGAGTGCGAGCGACGAATCATTCGTCTCCGCGGCAAGCGCGTCGGCGCTATTCGCCGTGGCCAGTGCCTCGGCATATTCCGCCCGCAGGTTGAGCACCAGCCCGAATCCCTGCACGAGCAGGCCTCGCATCGGATGACGCGGTACCTGATGGAGGAGCGAGTTGGCTCGTTGATAGGCGGCTCTCGCCTCCTGGCCGACTCCGAGCACGTGGAACGCGGCTTCACCGCGCAGCGTCGCGAGAGAGAACTCGAGCGTGGTGCGCTCCGCATCGGGCGGCGCACGATCGATCAGGCTGAGCGCACGCTCGGTCAGGCTAAGGCACTCGGTGGGACTCAGATTCAGCAGGGCGGCTTCTGCCGCCTGGGCGTAATAGCGTAATGCCGCCATGGGCGCCAGGCCGCGCTCGAAATGCACCGCGAGTTCGGAGGCTTTCACGGTCCGGCCGGCGGCACGCTCCTGTTCAAGCGCCGTGCCGACTTTGCGATGCAGTTCGGCGCGCATCGAAGGCCGCAGGCGCTCGTACAGCACCTCGCGGAAGATGGCGTGGCGGAAAC
>JALYJS010000010.1 GCA_030799345.1 Pseudomonadota bacterium
ATATCTACGGGCGCATCGGCAACTCCGGCGTATCGATCGCCTCGCTCGACGACATGAAGCGCCTGTATTCCGGCTTCGACCTCTGCGCACCGTCGACCTCCGTGTCAATGACGATCAACGGGCCGGCGCCGATGATCCTCGCCATGTTCATGAACACCGCGGTCGACCAGCAGGTCGAGCGTCACCTGCGCGAGAGCGGCGGTTGGGCTGCGGCGGAGGCGAAGATCGCGAAACTGTTCTCAGGCCGCGAGCGGCCGCGTTACCGCGGCGAACTGCCGGCCGGTCACGACGGCTCGGGCCTGGGGCTGCTCGGCGTCAGCGGTGATCAGGTCGTCGACCGCGAAACCTACGCGAAGATCCGCGCCAATGCGTTGGCACGCGTTCGCGGCACCGTGCAGGCCGATATCCTGAAGGAGGACCAGGCACAGAACACCTGCATCTTCTCGACCGAATTTGCGCTCCGGATGATGGGCGACGTGCAGCAGTTCTTCACCGACAACCGCGTGCGCAACTTCTACTCCGTGTCGATTTCCGGCTATCACATTGCCGAGGCGGGCGCGAACCCGGTTTCGCAGCTCGCGTTCACGCTCGCGAACGGCTTCACGATCGTCGAGTACTACCTGTCGCGCGGCATGAAAGTCGACGACTTTGCGCCGAACCTGTCGTTCTTCTTCAGCAATGGCATGGATCCCGAATACGCGGTAATCGGCCGCGTCGCGCGGCGCATCTGGGCGCGCGCGATGCGCGATCGCTATGGCGCGAGCCCCCGCAGCCAGATGCTGAAGTACCACGTGCAGACTTCCGGGCGCTCGCTGCATGCGCGCGAGATCCAGTTCAACGACATCCGCACGACGCTGCAGGCGATGTATGCGCTGTTCGACAGCTGCAACAGCCTGCACACGAACGCCTACGACGAGGCGATCACGACCCCGACCGAGGAGAGCGTGCGCCGCGCGGTCGCGATCCAGCTCATCATCGCGCGTGAGCTCGGCCTCAACCAGAACCAGAATCCGTGGCAGGGCTCGTTCGCGATCGAATACCTGACGGACCTGGTCGAGGAGGCGGTCTATCTCGAATTCGAGAGCCTGTCGGAGCGCGGCGGCGTGCTGGGAGCGATGGAAACCATGTACCAGCGCGGCAAGATCCAGGAAGAATCGCTGTACTACGAGCACAAGAAGCACGACGGCAGCCTGCCGATCATCGGCGTCAATACCTTCCTGCCGGAGAAGACCAATGCGGACGAGAACCGCAATGCCGAGCTGATCCGGTCGACCGAGAAAGAGAAACAGGCGCAGGTGCAGGGCGTCCGGGCCTACAACGAAGGGCACGCGGCCGCGCAGGACGCGGCGCTCGAACGGTTGCAGGCGACGGCAGCCGCTTCGGGCAACGTGTTCGCGGAACTGATGGAGACCGTCAAGTCCGCGTCGCTCGGGCGCATTTCCCGCGCGTTGTACGCCGTCGGTGGCCAGTACCGCCGGAACATGTAAAGGGGACAGCAATCCCCTTTGAGGGAAGGGGATGCGACCCCTTTATTCTCCGACTGCTGCGGCGATCTGTGCGTGCGCGGAATCGCGCAGTGCCACCGCGGCATCGCCGGCGCCGGCCTCGGCGGCGAGCGGCGCCAGCGCCTCGATCTCGACCCGTCCCCAGCGCGGAACGACCTGGCCGGCCGCGAGCACCTTGCGCGTGCCCCGGATCACGACCGGCGCGATCGGGACGCCGGCGCGCACTGCAGCCGCGAATGCGCCGCTGTGGAAACGCCCGAGTCCCCGCTCCGCGACGAAGGTCCCTTCCGGAAAGAATGCAACCGCCTGGCCTTGTTCGACCGCGCGCAGGATGCGCCGCGCGTCGCTTGCGCCCTCGTGGCGGTTTTTCCGCTCGACGAAGTGATGCCCGAGACGGCGCAGCAGGAATCCGCCGAGCGGAATGCGTGAGGCTTCCTTCTTGATCACGAAGCCAAAGCGCGGCGGCAGGCAAGCGAATAGCACCGGTCCGTCAACGTAACTCGCGTGGTTCGCGACGATGATGCAGGCGCCCGGTGGCAGCAGCTCGATGCCGCGCACCTGGACCGGCAAGCCGCAAAGCGAGAAATAGACGCGGCAAACCTGTCGCGCCAGGGCACGCCGGTTCGCCAGCCGCGGCAGCGCGAGGACCGGCAGGACAGTGATCGCGAGCGTCGGCAGCAGCAGCAGCCACGCCCACAGACCCCAGAGGAGTCGCAAGGGGTTCGGAATCATCGTCGGGAAAGGTCTCCGGCCGCGGGGTACTGTGAACTGGTTCCGGTTATGTTAATGGTCGTTGTCGTCTGTGAGACGGGTCACGTTCGACCCCGCACGAGCACAACCATACTGCGTCTGCATTCTGTCGCACCAGTCCGCGAACGGAAGCAGGAAGGATCCATGAGCGCAGCCATGAAATCGTCGACTTCAGTGCGTGCCGCGACACTCGCAACCGGCGGCGGCGCCGACGAGGTGGTCCAGCCGATGATCGTGCGTTTCCTGGACGCAGTCTGGATGGAACGCGGGCTCTCCCCGAACACACTCGCCGCCTACCGGGCGGACCTGACCGCGCTGTCCCGCTGGCTGCTCCGGGGCAATACAGACCTCGTGCGCACCACGCGCAATGACCTGCTCGGCTTCATCGCCTGGCGTGTCGAAACCGGAGCGCGGCCGCGCTCGACGGCGCGCCAGCTTTCCAGCTTCCGCCGGTTCTTCCGCTATCTGGTGCGCGAGGGCGTGATCAAGGAAGACCCGACCGCGCAGATCGCAATGCCCAAGATCGGGCGTTCCCTGCCGCGCTCGCTGACCGAGGCGCAGGTGGACGCGCTGCTCGCGGCGCCGCAGACCACCGACCCGCTCGGCCATCGCGATCGCACGATGCTCGAAGTGCTCTATGCGACGGGGCTGCGCGTTTCGGAACTCGTGAGCCTGCGCCACGGCCAGGTCAACCTGAACCAGGGCGTGCTCCGCATTGTCGGCAAGGGCAACCGCGAGCGCATGATTCCGCTCGGCGAGGAAGCGGTGCGCTGGCTGAACGAATTCGTGCGCGGCGCCCGCGGCGAGATCCTGCTCGACCGCCAGACCGACCACTTGTTCCCGACCCGGCGCGGCGACCGCATGACCCGCCAGGCTTTCTGGCACATCATCAAGCGTTATGCCAAGAAGGGCGGCATCGAAAAGGACCTTTCGCCGCATACGCTGCGCCATGCGTTCGCGACCCACCTGCTGAACCACGGGGCGGATCTGCGCGTGGTGCAGATGCTGCTCGGTCACAGCGACCTGTCGACCACCCAGATCTATACGCATGTCGCGCGCGAGCGTATGAAAGAGCTGCACGCGCAACACCACCCGCGCGGCTGATAGAATTGCCGGCCTGAACCGCGGCCCCGGCGCGCGGTCGAATTGACGGCTACCAGAGCCCCGAGGCCCGCGTGAACCCTATTTACCGACCGTTATCTGTCCTCGCGCTCGCGACCTTCGCGATCGCGGCTTCGACGGCCGCCACCACGGCGCCGCCGGCAAAACCCGACATCCGCGTCGAGATCGCACGCCAGCTCGACGTGGAACCCGCCGACGTCAAGCCGTCGCCGGTGGCCGGGCTTTATGAAATTCGTTCGGGTGCTGAGGTTGGCTATGTCTCGACCGACGGGCGCTTTTACGTAGACGGCGACGTCTTCGACATGAAGTCGAAGCAGAACCTGACCGAACCGCGCCGCCAGCAAGGCCGCCTCGACATCCTGGCCGCGATCCCCGATAGCGATGCCATCGTTTTCGCGCCAACCGGCCCGGCGCGGCATACGCTGACCGTTTTCACGGACGTCGACTGCGGTTACTGCCGGCGCATGCACCAGGAGATTGCCGAGTTCAACCGGCTCGGTTTCAGCGTGCGCTACGTGATGTACCCGGCCGGCGGGCCCGATTCCCAGGCCTGGCGCAAGGCCGAAGCCGTGATGTGCAGCGCCGATCGCCGGGATGCCCTGACCCGCGCCAAGCGAGGGGAGGAGGTCAGCGCGAAAAAATGCGCCACCCGACTCGCCGCCAATCATTCGGTCGGGGAACGCCTCGGCATCCGCGGGACGCCCGCCATCATCACGGATTCCGGCGAATATCTCGCCGGCTACCTGCCAGCGGCGAACATGGCGGAGTACCTGGCGCAGGCTGGGGCGACGTCCGCCGCGACCCGGTAACGATTCAGCGTTCGAGCAGCCGGAGCTTGTCCGGCACGTCCTTCCAGTCGTCCGCGTCGGGCGGCGGATCGCCGCGCTGCGTGATCACCGGCCATTCCTTCGCGAGTTCCGCATTCAGCGCCAGAAACTGCTCCTGGCCGGCCGGCACTTCTTCTTCTGAAAAGATCGCCTCAACCGGGCATTCGGGCTCGCACAGCGTGCAGTCGATGCATTCCTCGGGATCGATCACGAGGAAATTCGGGCCCTCGTGGAAGCAGTCCACCGGACAGACTTCGACGCAATCCTTGTACTTGCACTTGATGCAGGATTCGGTGACGACGAACGTCATCGAGACAACTCCCGGGCCCGGTTTTTGAAGCGGCGCATTGTGCCACAGGCGGGCGACCCAAGCGTTGTCAAGCGGCGCGCGGCGCGCGCTCGAACGTCTTGAAATGCAGGCTGCGCTCGCCTTTTGCGCGGTCCTCGAAATACCGACGCAAGGTGAATTCGACGCTCGGAAACGCGATTTTGGGCCAGGGAATGTCGCGCTCGTGGTAAAGCCCGACCTCGAGACTCTCGACGCCGATGCCGAACTGGCCGTCGGCGAGAACGGCGCGGAACAGGACGTGCACCTGGTTCGCGTGCAGCACGTGAACGATCGCGCAGGGATCCTGTATCGCAACGCGTGCCAGCGCTTCTTCGTAACACTCGCGCGCGGCCCCCTGCTGCAGGGTCTCGCCGTTCTCCATGAATCCCGCGGGCACCGTCCAGAAACCGCGGCGCGGCTCGATCGCCCGCCGGCACAGCAGGATCAGGCCGTCGCTCTCCGGCACGCAGCCGGCGATGAGTTTCGGGTTCTCGTAATGGATCGCCTGGCAACTTTCGCAGACGTGGCGGGGCAGGTGATCGCCATCGGGAATTCGCCGGGCAACCTTCGCGCCGCAGCTCGGGCAGAAGTTCATCGGCTGGATTGTCGTCGCAGAGACCGGCGCTGCCAAGCCGCCGTATACTCGCCGGCCGTGGGGCCGGGGTGGTGGAATTGGTAGACACAGCAGACTCAAAATCTGCCGACCGCAAGGTCATGCGAGTTCGATTCTCGCCCTCGGCACCAGTCAATTGAAGGCGGCCTGCGACCTTTTCGACGGTCAGGGCATCTAAGCGCCTGATGACACGAATAGCCTCGATCCAGATACCCCCGGAAATCGTCGCCGCCGCCCAGGCGGGCGACGAGGCCGCGATCGAGGCCGTCTATCACGCCACGGCCGGCCCGCTCTATACCCTGTTGCGCCGCCTGGTGCGCCGTCCGGCCATCGCCGAGGAGCTGCTGCAGGAGACCTTCGTCGATGTGCTCGAGCACATCGGCGCCTACGAAGGCCGCTGTCCGCTGCCGGCCTGGATCCGCGCGCTCGCGGTCAATCGCGCGCTGATGTACCTGCGCTCGCCCTGGCACCGCAGCCTCGAATGGATGGACAAGGATCCGGGCGGCGCCGATCGCCTGCCGGCGCGCGAGCGCGCGATGTCGGGCGATGCCGGCGTCGAGCGTGCGTTGATGACGCTGCCTGCTATCTCGCGCGCAGTCGTGTGGCTGCACGACGTGGAGGGCCACACGCACGCGGAGATCGGCCTCGCGCTCGGCCGTACTCCGAGCTTCTCGAAATCGCAGCTGTCGCGCGCGCATGCGCGGCTTCGTACCTGCCTGGCCGACTCGGCTCCGGTCGCGGAGGAGGTGCCATGCACACCGAACTGAATCCGTGGAGCCGGCGTCTGTCGGCGCTCTCCGGCTTCGATGCGCCCGCCACCGGCTGGGCAGGCGTGCTGGCCGCGCGCCGCCGGCGGCAATCGCCGGCGAGCCTGCGC
>JALYJS010000035.1 GCA_030799345.1 Pseudomonadota bacterium
CGCGATCGCGGCTTCGAGCCGGGTCATGCCCTGGCGGATGTTCCGCGCGATGTTCTCGACCACCACGATGGAATCGTCGACGAGGAGCCCGAGCGCCACCACGAAGCCCGCGATGGAGAGCTGGTTCAGCGTGAAGCCGGCGAGATAGAGGAGCGCGAGGCCGATGGCGAGCGATAGCGGGATCGAGATCATCACGATGCCCGCGGCGCGTAGTCCGAGTGGCAGCAGGGTCAGGATCACCAGCGCGATCGCGATCGTGAAGTCGAGCTGCAGCCGGGACAGGCGGCGATCGACGTTCGCGGACTGGTCGAAGCCCCGCTCAAGCCGGACCCCCGCCGGCAGTCCCTGTTCGAAATCCGGCAGCCGCGAGTAGATCGCCTCGCGCACGTCGAACACGTTCTGGTTATCCTTCATCGTGGCGGTCACGAATACCGCGCGCGTGCCATTGAAGCGGCCGAGGTAGCGTTCCTCTTCGGCGGCCCAGCCGATGTCCGCGACGTCCCGCAGGCGCACGACGCGGCCGCCGCTCGCGGCGACCACCGTTGCACCGATCTCGTCGAGCGATTCGTAGCTGCCGGACGTCTTCAGGTTGTAACGGCGAGCCCCGACATCCACTGCACCGCCCGGGATGCTCGCATTCTCTCCCTGGACCGCAGCGATCACCTGGCCGAGCGTCAGGCTCGCCGCGGCAAGGCGCTCCAGGTCGATGGCGACCCGCACTTCGGGATCCGGATAGGCCCAGGTCTCCGCCCGGCGGACGCCCGGCGCGGTTTCGATCAGCTCCTCGAGGTTCTCGGCGAGCTTGCGCAATTCGCGCCAGCCGGCATCGGGGCTGACCAGCGCCATCTGCACGATGTTGACGGTCCCCGGGGTGAACTGCCGCGTCTCGATCGAGAACACGTCCGCCGGCAGGGTCGGACGCACGACATTGACCTCGCGGATCACCTCGTCGTACTTGCGGTCCGGATCGCTGCCATAGATGAACTCGATCTCGATCATCGCCAAGCCGTCGAGCGCCGAGCTGGTCAGTTTCTTGACGTCTTCGAGTTCGGCGAGCGCGTCCTCGATCGGATCGACCACCAGACGCTCGATGTCTTCCGGACCCGCGCCGGGGTAATTGACCAGCACGAGGGCGCCAGGGAACTTGAGTGTCGGGTCCTCGGCGCGCGGGATCGCCGACAGCGCCCAGACGCCGGTCGCGATCAGGAGCGCGAACATGACCAGCGTGAACTGCCAGCGCCGGACCGAGAATGCCCAGAGGCTCATGCGCGCTCAGCCGCCGCCGAGGACGCGCACGGCGTCGTTGTCGTCGAGCCAGGCGGCGCCGTCGGTGATCACGCGATCGCCGGGAGTCAGTCCGTTCAACACTTCGACGCGCTCGCCGAACAGGCGCCCGGTCTCGACCGATACGCGTCGTGCGATGCCGCCTTCGGCGACGACGAATACCGCGGCGACGCGCCCGTCGGCCTCGAGCAGCGACGTGACCGGCACGACGGCGACCGCATCCGCATCGCCGTCAACGATGACGACTTTCGCGGTCAGGCCCTGCACGAAACGTGCGCCGGCCGGATCGATCGACAACTTCATTTCATAGGTGCCGGTCTGCGGATCGGAGGCGGCCGCGATTTCGATTACCGTCGCGGCAAAGCGCCGGCCCGGAAAGGCATCGAATGTCACTTCGGCGGCCTGGCCGGATTCCAGCCGCACGACGGCGCGGTCCGGGAGCGCAGCGCGCACGATCCAGCCGCCATCCGTGTTGCCGACGACGAGTACCGGCTGGCCCGCGGCGACCTGTTCGTCCGGCTCGGCAAGCCGGCGCAGCACCACGCCATCCGCAGGCGCCTCGATACGGGCATGGCGCGCATTGAATAGCGCCGAGCGCAGCTGCGCCTGCGCGACCGCGCTCGCGGTCGTCAGGTCTTCCACTTGTTCTCGTGTCGCGACTTCGTCCGCGAGGAGGGCACGGCCACGGTCGAGGTCGCGTGCCGCCTGGTCGGCGACGGCACGCATTTGCGCGACGGCGGATGCCACCTCGTCGTCCGCCAGCGTTGCGAGCAACTGCCCCTTGCGCACGGCCTGGCCCTGTTCGACATTTACCGCATCCACCAGACCCCCGGTCTTGAACGCCAGGCGAACCTCGTCCGCCGGTGCGAGCACACCGACTGCGCGCAGCGACTCGACCGCGGGCGTGGTTTCAACGACGGCGACGCGCACCGGAGTAGCCGATTTCCCGTTGACGGCTTCCTCGCCGTTGCCGCAAGCGCCGAGGGCGAGGGCCGCCACGATCGCGGCGACAGACATCCGTTTGTTCATGGCTGCTGCTCCACGCCGCCGATCGCGTATTCCACCTGTGCCAGCGCGCCCAGGGCCTCGAAGCGCGTGACGTTTCCATTGAGGCGCGCCTCGGTCAACGCGCGCTGGGCATCGAGGTATTCCGCCGGCGAGACCTGGCCGAGATCCCGTTTCTTGGCGACGATCGTGTAGGCAGCGGAGGCGGCCTCGACCCGGCGGCCTGCGGTCGCGAGCGACGCCTCGGCGACCACGAGATCGGAGATCGCTTCCTGCACTTCAATCCGGATCTGCTGCTCGGCCAGCGCCTGTCCGGCCGAGAGTTCGGCGCTGCGCGCGCGGGCGGCACGGATCGCGGCGCGATCGCCGCCGCCGCGGAACAGGTTGAAGCGCACGATCACCGAAGCGAGCACGTAGGGATCCTGGTCGCCGTAATTCCAGTCCTCGCCCTGGCTGCCTGCATCCATGGCGAACAGAACCTGCGGTTTCATCGCAGCGCGCGCCGCGCGTTCGGATGCGCCGGCCGCGGCGACTCCCGCTTCGAGCTGGCGCAGTTCCGCGCGCAGGCCGAGCGCGGTTTCCTCCAGGGCCGGCCCGCGCGATGCCGGTATCCGGGCGGCGAGGCGGGGCAGGTCGGCGTCGCTGACGCTGACCGCCACCGGCTCGCGCGCGAGCGGGGCGTTGCACAGCAGGTTCAGGTAACGGCGCGTGAGCGATTCGGTCGCGCGCGCGCGGTGCAGGCGCTGCTCGATGCCGAGGCGTTCGGCCTCGGCGCGGAGCTTCAGGTCGAGCGTCACCTTGCCGTTCCGGTGCAGGCTGTCATTGACCCGCTCGTTCTCGCGCGCGAGGTCGATGGTCGCCTCCAGCACGCCGATCGATTCGCGCGCTGCGAGCCAGCGGTAATACGCCTGGCGCACGTCGCGGGCGAGCCGCAGCCGGTAGGCCGCGAGGCCAAAGCGCGCGGCATCGTAGCTGTACGCAGCGCCGCTGCGCTCGGCGCCGATGCGCGCGTCGTAAAGCGGTTGCGTGAGCCGCAGCACGGAGTCCTGTTCGTGCTCGCGCAGGAAGTTGAAGCTGACGTTGCCGACCGGCCTGAATGGCCCCGGCTGTCCGTGCGCCGCCAGCAGGTCGTTCAGCGAGGCATACACCGGATTCAGCAGGTCGCCGACCGGAAATTCGAACTCGCGGCCGCCGTCCGCCTGCGAATAGCGCAGCAGGAAGTCGATGGTCGGGAGGAAGCGGGCGCGCGCGACATCGAGCGCGGCCAGGCGCTGGTCGACACCCGCCTGCACTGCCGTCAGGCCGAGATTGCTTTCGAGCGCCTCGGCAACGAGTTCGTCAGCGATAAGCTGAATCAGGGGAGCTTCGACGGCGCGTTGTACTGCGGGCGCCTGGGCATTTGCCGTTGCTGCCGCAACGATGCCCGTCAGTACCAACGCGAACTGAGCAGTTGTAGATCGGTTAGACATGTGTCAATCGGCGAGCAAAAAAACCCGGGCCTACGGCTTCGACGCCAGCATGTAGCGCAGCATCGCGAACGATCCTTCCATCAACTGCGGGACCTCGACGCCCTGGCGCGCGATCTCCTGCTTCTTGTTGATACCGATCTGGATCAGCCCGTGGGAGAAGGCCCAGAGCATCACGCAGACCTGCGCCGGATTGCCGATGTCCTTGCGGATCGAGCCATCGGCCTGGCCTTGCAGCAGCGCCCGCACGATGACGGCCATCACCGCATCGCCCGCTGCGGCGCAGGCGTCTTCGGCCGGCTGGCCTTCGGCCTGGTGCGCGTGAAAACGGCTGCAGGCGTCGAATCGGTAAGGCTTTTCCTGCTGGAATCGCACATAGGCATGGCCGATGGCCTCGACCTGGTCGAGCCCCAGTGCATGGGCGGCGGTTGCCGCAACGAATCGCTCGCGAAGCTCGAGCAGGGCGCGCTCGGTGATTGCATGCAGCAAGTCGTTCTTGTCGCGGAAATAGACATAGAGCAGCGCGCGGGAAAGGCGCGCGCTTCTGGCGACGCGATCCATCGTGACCGCGTCCCAGCCGGCTTCGGCGTAGAGCGCTTCGGCCGCGTCGACCATTTCGGCGCGGCGCCGCTCTTTCTCTTCTTCGCGGCGGATGGCGACATACGACATGTTCGTCACCCTACTCGTGGATTGACACCATGTCAATAATTGCACTCTTGTGCAGTGATGGTCCTATCCCAGGTCGCGCGCTTGCCGGGCGGGCCGGGCTGGTTCGCTCGCTCAGAAGAGAAGAATGGGAAAA
>JALYJS010000036.1 GCA_030799345.1 Pseudomonadota bacterium
GAGCTGCTCGAGTCGGAATTCGGCATTCCCGCGGACGTGTTCAGCGTGACGAGCTTCAACGAGCTGCGCCGCGATGCGCTCTCCTGCGAGCGCGAGTCATTGCTGAATCCGGGGCAGAAAGCGCGTCAGCCCTGGGTGCGGGAGTGCCTCGGGAACCGCGCCGGTCCTTTCGTCGCGACGACCGACTACATGAAGACGGTCGCGGACCAGATTCGCCAGTGGGTGCCGGGCCGTTACGTCACGCTCGGTACCGACGGTTTCGGGCGGAGCGATTCACGCCAGGCGTTGCGCGAGCATTTCGAGATCGGGCGGAACTGGATCGTGGTTGCCGCGCTACGCGCGCTCGCCGACGACGGCAAGATCGACATGGGCACCGTCACGCTCGCGATGAAGAAATTCGCCATCGATCCGGCCAAGCCGGATCCGCTGGTCAGCTGAACCGACGTGAGCGAACGCACCACGATCCGCGTGCCGGACATCGGCGACTTCAAGGACGTCGAAATCATCGACGTGCTCGTCAAGCCAGGGGATGAGATCGCACTCGAGCAACCGCTGATCACGCTCGAGACCGACAAGGCGGCCATGGACGTTCCGTCATCCGCGGTCGGTCGCGTCCTGTCGCTGGCGGTCAAAAAGGGAGATCGCGTATCGAAGGGCGATGTGATCGCCGAGCTGGAAACGGCAGCCGCTCCGGCGGCCGCGGAAGCTCCGAAGGCCGCGCAAGAACCCGCGGCCGTGGCGGATACAGCGCCGAAAGCCGCTGCGTCCACGCCTGCCCGGCGCGCCGAGGCGGCGCCAGTCGCCGTCGACATCCGGGTCCCGGATCTCGGCGACTTCAAGGATGTCGAGGTGATCGACGTCCTGGTGAAGGCGGGGGACATGGTCGAGCTCGAAACGCCGCTCATCACGCTCGAAACCGACAAGGCGGCGATGGACGTTCCGTCTTCGGCTGCGGGCCGGGTGCTCAAGGTCCATGCGGCCAAGGGCGCTAGAGTCAATGCGGGCGATGTCGTCGCAACGGTGGAGGGGGCCGCGGCGCCGCCCGCCGACTTCGAGGCGACGCAGAAGATCACGGCGCCGCCCAAAGCCCGGCAGGACAGCGCGGCACCGCCGGCCCGGCAAACGCCGCCGTCCATGACACCGCCCGGACCGTCCGCCGCGCGGGACAGCGACTTCTCGCGCGCTCATGCTGGCCCTTCGGTACGCCGGTTTGCGCGGGAGCTCGGTGTCGACCTGGCGCGTGTCACAGGCAGCGGCGTCAAGGGGCGTATCACGCATGATGACGTGAAGGCCTTCGTCAAGAAGGCGCTGACATCGCCGTCGGGGGCCGGCGCGGCGCTCCCGCGCGTGCCGGACGTCGATTTTGCTGCGTTCGGGCCGATCGAGGTCAAGCCGGTGGGCCGTATCCAGAAGATCTCCGGTAGCCGCCTGCAGGCCGCCTGGGTCAATCTGCCGCACGTCACGCAGCATGACGAGGCGGACATCACGGAGCTGGAGAAGCTACGCGCCTCGCTGAAGGATCGGGCTGCCGGCCTCGGCATCAAGCTGACGCCGCTCGCCTTCATCGCGCGCGCCTGCGTGCGCGTGATCGCAAAGTTCCCCAACTTCAACAGCTCACTGGATGCCACGGGGCAGAATCTCGTCTTCAAGAAGTACTTCCACCTCGGGTTCGCAGCGGACACGCCGAATGGCCTGGTCGTTCCGGTGATCCGCGACGCGGGCCGCAAGGACATCTATGAGCTCGCGCGCGATCTCGGCGATCTCGCCGGCAAGGCGCGCGCCGGCAAGCTGACCGGTGCCGAGATGCAGGGTGGCTGTTTCACGATATCGAGCCTCGGCGGCATTGGCGGCACTGCCTTCACGCCGATCATCAATGCGCCCGAAGTCGCGATACTCGGTGTGTCGCGCTCGCAGCAGCGACCCGTCTGGAAAGAGGACCGTTTCGAGCCGCGGCTGATGCTGCCACTGTCGCTGTCCTACGATCACCGCGTCATCGACGGCGCCGAAGCCGTGCGCTTCGTCGTCGCGCTCGCAGAGCTTCTGGCGGACCCGCAGAAACTGGTCGAGGCCGTGCCGTGAGCCAGATGGTTCCGCAGCTCGTCCCGGACCTCGGCGAGTTCCGGGACGTCGAGGTCATTGAGGTGCTGGTCAAGGCCGGCGACACCATCGAGCCCGAGACGCCGCTGATCACGCTCGAAACGGACAAGGCGACGATGGATGTGCCGGCGACGGTCGCCGGCGTCGTGCAAGAAGTCAAAGTCGTCAAGGGCGACCGCGTCTCGAAAGACTCGTTGATCGCGCTGGTCGCCGCGGCCGCGAGCGACACCGTGCGCCTGCCGTCTCTCACCGCGACCGTGCGCATGGAAAAAACCGCGCGCAAGGTCTCGCCCGGCGTACCGGAGGCCGACCTGACGGCCCGGCTCCTCGTCATCGGCGCGGGGCCGGGAGGGTATACGGCTGCGTTCCGCGCGGCGGACCTCGGCCTGTCCGTGATCCTGGTCGACCGTTGGCCGCAGCTCGGGGGTGTGTGCCTGAATGTGGGCTGCATTCCTTCGAAGGCATTGCTGCACGCCGCGCGCGTCATCGAGGAAGCGGAGTCAATGTCGGCCCACGGCATCCGCTTCGGCAAACCCCAGATCGACACGGATGCCCTCAAGCAGTGGAAGAACAAGATCGTCGGCAAGCTGACGGCCGGCCTGACCATTCTCGCCAAGCAACGCAAAGTCGAAGTGCTGCGGGGATTCGCGCGATTCGAATCGCCGCAGCGCGCGAGCGTCCGCACCGCCGACGGCGCGACGAAAGTCATCGGCTTCGAGCACTGCATCATCGCGGCCGGCTCGGAGCCCGCACGTATTCCGGGGCTGCCCGACGACCCGCGCGTGCTCGATTCGACGGGCGCGCTCGACCTCCGGGATGTGCCGAAACGTTTGCTCGTCATCGGCGGCGGCATCATCGGGCTCGAGATGGCCTGCGTCTATGACGGCCTGGGATCGGAAGTCAGCGTCGTCGAACTGACCGAGGGCCTGATGCCCGGCTGTGATCGCGACCTCGTACGGCCTCTCGAGAAGCGACTGAAGGCGCGTTACGCCTCGATCCAGACTGGGACACGGGTGATGGGCGTCGAGGCGCTGGATAAGGAGCTTCGCGTCAGTTTCGACGGCAAGGGCGCCCCCGAGCCGCGTTCCTATGACCGCGTGCTGTGCGCGGTCGGCCGCGTGCCGAACGGCAAGCTGCTCAATGCCGAGGCCGCGGGCGTGCAGGTGGACCCGCGGGGATTCATCGCGGTGGATCGCCAGCAGCGCACGAACGTGCCGCACATCTTCGCGATCGGCGACATCGTCGGCCAGCCGATGCTGGCGCACAAGGCAACGCACGAAGGCAAGGTCGCCGCGGAGGTAGCCGCCGGCCGGAAAAGCGCCTTCGATGCGCGCGTCATCCCGTCGGTCGCCTACACCGATCCGGAGATTGCCTGGGTGGGTGTCACCGAGACGGAAGCGCAGGCAACGGGCCAGAAGCTCGGCAAGGGCCTGTTTCCGTGGATGGCCAGCGGCCGCTCACTGGCGCTGAACCGCGATGAGGGATTCACGAAGCTGCTATTCGATCCGGACACGCACCGCGTGGTGGGGGGCGGCATCGTCGGCAGCAGTGCCGGCGAGCTGATCTCGGAAGTCGCGCTCGCGATCGAGATGGGCGCGGAAGCGGCCGACATCGGGCTGACGATCCATCCGCATCCGACCTTGTCGGAAACCGTGGCGTTTGCTGCGGAAGCCTTCGAGGGGACACTGACCGATCTGTACATGCCGAAGAAATGAACCGTCAGGCGAGACGCCGGCGGATCAGCTCGTCGAGCGAGGCCCGCCCGGCGCCCGCGAAGAAAAGCGGCAGCAGCATGACCATCAGGATCAGCGGCAGCTTGAAATTGCCGTAGCCGCGGTCGGTGATCGCATAGCCCTTCCACAGTTCCGCAAACGACGACCAGTCGTCCGGCCAGTGCACGCTCGCGATCGCCACCCAGGAGAGTATCAGCAGTACGGCCGCCCAGTAGCGCGTCGCCAGACCGAGCCACAGGCAGATGCCGCCGATCAGTTCCGCCCAGGTCGCGATGAACCAGCTGGCGGCCACCGGCAGCAGTCCGAACGGAAAAGGAAAGCTGTCGGCGATGTCCGCGAACCAGTTTTCGCCCCGCAGTTTTTCGAGACCGGCCTCGAAGAATTCCCAGCCGGTCAGGCCGCGTAGAGCGAGCTGCGGCAGCCAGCTGCCGATCCCGTCAAGTCCGCGGTGGAAACGGGTAAGCGCCTGAACGATCGTCATGGGTCATCGCTCCGGTTAGCCGCGACGACCAGTACGCCGCGGCGCAACAGGTCGGCGAGTGCCTGTTCTGCGTCAACAACCGCGCCGGCATCCGGGGCGACCGGCTGCCCGGCCAGCAGCGCGCGGCCCGTCAGGCCCGGCGCCCGCTCGAGAACGTCGAGCAGGCGCGCAGTTTCCGCGCCAAGCGCCAGGAACTGCACCGAATCCACTGCATCGCGATAGACGACCAGGAAAGTCGGCATCACGGGCGGTTCTGCCGGCTGATAATCCGGCGACAGGCGATGCACGGGCCAGCGATAAGCCAGCGGCCAGGCCAGCGGCGAGACGGCGAGTGGCTGGTCGAGCGGCGAGAGGCGGGGCGTCGCCGCAGCCGGCGCGACTTCCTCGCTGATCGACAACGCGAGTTCCACCCACTCGTAGTGGGCGAGTTCATCGAGAAATGCCGGTTCATCTTCGGCGCGCATTGCGCGCGCGCGCAGCCAGTCCACAAACTCTCGCGGCAATTCCAGGAAATATGGCGTATGGGCCTGATG
>JALYJS010000059.1 GCA_030799345.1 Pseudomonadota bacterium
AGGGCACCGAGATCGGCGTGTTTTTCGTCAATTATCACAGCAAGCTGCCGGTGATCAGCGGCCGCACCGGCACCCAGTCGGGCCTCGCCAATTCGGTCGGCACGCTGACGACGGTCATCGCGACCGCGCAGGGCCTGGCGTCGGGCCTGCCGCTCGATTCCGCGATCGCGATTGCCGCGAATGCCGGCGTCAATGCGGCTGCAGCGAATGGCGGCGACCTGTCGCTTGCGACGGCGGCCGGCTACGCGACGATCGCCGGCAATACCGTACTCGGGGGCGGCAGTGTTTCGGCGCAGGCGACCAACCTCGCCACGCACGAATACGCGCAGACCGCAGGCTACTTCACGGAGTACCCCGAGGACATCCAGCTGATCGGCCTGTCGTTCAATTCGCAGCTGGGCACCACGGGCATTGCGCTGCAGGGTGAAGTCTCTTATCGCATGGATGCGCCGCTGCAGTTTGACGACGTGGAACTGCTGTTCGCTGCTCTGACGCCATTCGAGGCCGCCGCGCTTGCGGCGCAGGGCATCGCCGTGCCGGCCGACTGCACGGCCGGATTGCCGACGCTCGCGCGCTGCGGCCAGCTCGGCGCTTTCGGCGCCAATCAAGTCATTCAGGGCTGGGGCGAATTCGACGTATGGCAGGCGCAGATGACCGCGACCAAGGCATTCCCGCCGATGCTCGGCGCTGCCCAGCTCGTTGCCGTCGTCGAGGCGGGCGTGACGCAGGTGGACGGCATGCCGGACAAGCTTGCGGGCGGCCCGACCGGTCGCGGCCTGCGGCTGAATGGTCCGGGCACCTCGGTCTCGGGCAATGACCTGCTGGCGGGGCGGCACTTCGGCGAGGTCGAACCGCAGGACCGGTTCGCCGACGAGAATTCCTGGGGTTACCGCGCCGCGCTACGGCTCGATTACCTGGGGCTGATCGGCGCCTGGAATTTCTCGCCGCGATTCATCTGGGCGCATGACGTGTCAGGCACGACGCCGGGCCCCGGCGGCAATTTCGTCGAAGGCCGATACGGGGCGACGCTCGGCGTCGGCGCGAGCTACCAGTCCAGGATCGAACTCGACGTCAGCTATACGGTGTTCGGCGGCGCCAGCCGCTATAACGAACTGACGGACCGCGATTTCCTTGCCTTTACGGCGAAGTACTCGTTCTGAAAACGGCCGGAGCACAGTCACGATGAAGCAACAGCACATCCGCCGCCTCGGACTCGCGGCGATTCTCGGCATCGTTACGATCACGGCGGCCCCCGTGACGGCCCAGCAGGCGGCGAAGCTCGGCGGCGAACTGACGCCGATGGGAGCGGAGAAGGCGGCCAATGCCGCAGGTACGATTCCGGCGTGGAGCGGCGGCCTGACCTCCACCGCGCAGGCCGGTGCACCGGGATTCAAGTCGGGCGGCCATCATCCGGATCCCTACGCCGCCGACAAACCCCTCTATAAGGTCGATGCGACCAACATGTCGCGCTATGCCGCGAACCTGACCGCCGGTCACAAGGCGCTCCTGAATGCCTACAAGAATAGCTACTTCATCAATGTCTATCCGTCGCACCGCAGCGCCGCGTTCCCGCAGCGCATTTATGACGCGACGAAAGCGAATGCGACCAGCGCAAAGCTGACTGGCGGTGGCAACGGCGTCACCGGCGCGATCATCGGCGTGCCGTTCCCGGTTCCGTCATCCGGCGTCGAAGTCATCTGGAACCACATCCTGCGCTTTCGCGCCGAGATCGCGGAACGGGTAATCGGCCAGGCCGCCGTCAGCCGCACCGGCGATTACAACCTCGTGAAGTTCCGCGACGAGACCATGGTCGGCTACAGCCTGCCGGGTGCGACCGAGGCCGCGCTCGACAACACCGTGCTGTACTTCATACAGGAAACCGTGTCGCCGGCGCGCCTGGCGGGAGAGATCCTGCTGGTCCACGAGACACTCGACCAGACCAAGGAGCATCGTCGCGCCTGGCTCTACAATCCGGGACAGCGACGCGTGCGCCGCGCGCCGAACGTCGCTTTCGACAATCCCGGCACCGGGTCCGACGGGCTGCGTACATCCGACCAGTTCGACCTCTTCAACGGCAGCCCCGAGCGCTACGACTGGAAGCTCGTCGGCAAGCAGGAAATGATCGTTCCGTACAACGCCTACCCGCTGCACAGCAACAAGCTGAAGAATGCGGACATCCTCCGTCCGCTGCACATCAACCAGGAACACGCGCGCTATGAGCTGCACCGGGTCTGGGTAGTGGACGCGACGTTGAAAGCCGGACAGCGGCACCTGTACAAGCGCCGGACTTTCTACGTGGACGAAGACTCGTGGCAGATCCTGGCCGTGGATTGTTACGACGGCCGCGACCAGCTTTGGCGGATCCAGGAAGGTCATTCAATCAGCTACTACGAAATCCCGACCTTCTGGACCACCCTGGAAGTGACCTACGATCTGCAGTCCGGCCGCTATCTCGCCCTCGGGCTCGACAACGAGGAGCCGCGCACCATCAATTTCGCCGCAAAGCGGACGGCGGCGGATTTCACGCCGGCAGCGATCGCCAGGCGCGGCACGCGCTGACGTGAGGCGGGCGCTCGCCTGGCTCGCGCTCGCGGCGACGTCGCCGGCGCTCGCGCAGGACGGCGCCAATGAAGATCCTGCGGCGCGACCGTCGATCATCGCGCCGCTTGCCAGCCAGTCGCTGCTGCTCGATCTGGCGCCAGCCGGCGGCCGCGTATTCGCGGTCGGCGAACGCGGTCACGTCCTTCATTCCACCGACCAGGGCACCACCTGGACACAGGTGCAGGTGCCCGGCAGCGCCACACTGACTGCCATCTATTTCGCTGATGAGAACAACGGCTGGGCGGTCGGTCACGCCGAGATGATCCTGCGCACCACGGACGGCGGCGATCGCTGGGAGCTCGCGCACTTCGAGCCTGCCAATTCACAGCCACTCCTCGATATATGGTTCGCGGACCCGCTCCGCGGCTTCGCGGTCGGTGCCTACGGTGTCGTGTTCGGCACGACCGACGGCGGGCGCGCCTGGAGCCAGGTTCCGTTCGAGCCCGAAACCCTGCCGGGCGCCCGTGAAGTCGACGAAGAAGAGGACGAGATGGATCTTGGCTATGAGTTCCACCTCAATGCCATCGCGCGCGGACCCGGAGGACGCCTCTACCTTGGCGCCGAAGCGGGGCGCCTGTTCCGCTCGGACGACGACGGCGAAAACTGGCGTGAACTGCCATCTCCGTATGACGGTTCCTTCCACGGCATCCTGCCGCTCGACGGCGACGCGCTGCTGGCCTTCGGCCTGCGCGGAAACCTGTACCGCTCGGAAGACGGCGGCATGAGCTGGAGCGCCATCGAGACTGGTACCGCGGCACTCCTCGGTGCCGGCGCGCGTATCGACGCGGATACGGTCGTGATCGTCGGCACGGCAGGCGTCCTGCTGACGAGCCGCGACGGCGGCCGGACTTTCACGCTCACACAGCAGGACGACCGCAAGGGACTGGCCGCGGTGCTGCCGTCTGGTGACGGCTTCCTGATCGTCGCGGGCGAGAGCGGCGTGCGCCGGCTGCCTGTACCTGGAGCCGCACCGTGAAGGAATCGGGCGACGCCCGCATCGCGGCCTGGCTCGAGCCCTATGTCTTCGGCCATCGCACGCTGATCGTCACGATTTTCGCGGTCATCACGGTCGTGTTCGGCTGGCTCGCGGTCACGGGGCTGCGACTCGACACCAACTTCAACAAGCAGCTTCCGCTCGAGCACGAATACATCCGCACCTATCTCGATCACAAGACCGAGTTCGGCGGCGCCAACCGCCTGCTGATTGCGCTGGTCGCGCGCGACGGCGACATGTTCACGCCGGAATTCTTCGACGCGCTCAAGGTCGCCACCGACGAAGTGTTCTTCATCGAGGGCGTGGACCGTTCGCGTGTGCAGTCGCTGTGGACGCCGAACACGCGCTACACCGAGGTCGTCGAGGGCGGCATCGAGGCCGGCGACGTGATTCCGTCCGATTTCCAGCCGGACGCGCCCGGAATGCAGCGGGTGCGCGAGAACATCCTGAAGGCAGGGATCGTCGGTCGCCTGGTCGCGAACGATTTCTCCGGCGCGATGATCAGCGCGCAGCTCCTCGATGCGGACCCGGAAACGGGCGCTGCCGTCGATTACATCGCCATCTCCAGGGAGCTCGAGGAGAAGGTGCGTGCGCGCATCGAAGGCGAGAACCTGAGAGTCGCCGTCGAAATGCCCGTTTCGGTGCATATGATCGGTTTCGCGAAGGTCGTCGGCGACGTCGCGGACGGCGCGCTGTCGGTCGCCACATTTGCCGTCGCGACGATCGCGCTGACGCTGCTGTTCGTCTGGATCTACATCCAGTCCTTCACGATCGCGCAGGTGCCGGTGATTGCGTCCCTGGTCGCGATGGTCTGGATGCTGGGCCTGCTGGTCCTGCTCGGTTATGGAATCGATCCGCTCGGCATCCTCGTGCCATTCATCATCTTCGCGATCGGCACGAGCCACGGCGTCCAGAAGATCAGCGCGGTGAGCGATGCCGCGATGAGCGGTGCAGACAGCAATGAGGCCGCGCGGCGGACGTTCCGGATGTTGTTCCTGCCGGCCATCGTGGCGCTGCTCGCGAACCTGGTCGGCTTCGTCACGATCCTGCTGATCCCGGTGCAGGTGATCCGCGAGATGGCGGTCACGGCGAGTCTTGGCATCGGCGTCATCATCCTGACCGACCTGATCCTGCTGCCGGTGCTCGTGTCCTATGTGCCGATCACGGGACGCTTCCGCGATCGTGTCGCGCGGCGCCAGCGGGCGCTGCAGTCGGTGTGGAACGTGCTGGCGAAGATCACGCACCGCGGCCCTGCGGCAATCATCATCGTCGTCGCGGTCGTGCTGGGCGTGCTCGGCTTCATCAAGGGGCTGGAAACGCCGATCGGGGACACGCAGGCCGGCGTGCCGGAGCTGCGCGCGGATTCCCGCTACAACCGCGACAGCAACCTGATCAGCGAGCATTTCTCGATCGGCACCGACATCATCAACGTGATCGTCGAGACGAAGCCCGATGGTTGCATCGACTTCGCGATCATCGATGCCATCGACCGTTTCGCCTGGCATATGGCGAACGTGGAGGGAGTGCGCGATGTCATGTCGCTCGCGGGCGTGTCCAAGGTTGTGAGCGCCGGCTGGAGCGAGGGTAGCCTGAAGTGGCGCAACCTGCCCCGCGACGAGCGCCAGCTCGTGCAGGCGCAGGGCTATGTCGAGACGAGCACGGGACTGCTCAACCGCGACTGCAGCGTGATGCCCGTGATGCTGTTCCTGTCGGACCACCGCGCGGAAACCATCGAGCGGGTCGTCGCGGCAGTGAAAGACTACCGGACCACGCAGCCGACCGCGGGCGTGACCTACCGGCTTGCGACCGGAAACGTCGGCGTCATGGCGGCACAGAACGAGGAAGTGAAGGCCAAGGAGTTCGTGATCCTCGGCTGGGTGTTCGCGGCGGTCACGGTCATGTGCCTGGTCAGCTTCCGCTCAGTGACAGGCACGGTGATGGTGATCCTGCCGCTCCTGCTGGTGTCGATCCTGCTGTACGCGGTCATGGCGTATGTGGACATCGGACTCAAGGTCAACACGCTGCCCATGGTCGCCCTCGGCGCGGGGATCGGCGTGGACTACGGCATCTATCTATTCAGCCGCATGCAGGAATTCCTGAAGCGCGGCCACAATGTGCACTACTCATACCTCGCGGCGTTGCGCGTGACTGGCGCTGCGATTTTCTTTACGGGCGTCACGCTCGCGATTGGCGTCGCGACCTGGGTGTTCTCGCC
>JALYJS010000086.1 GCA_030799345.1 Pseudomonadota bacterium
GAATACGTACATCCGCCAGCTCGTCGTCCAGGTGGCGCAAGACGCGGGCGCGCGCCTGGCGCCGCCCGATTGCGCCGCCAATCTGGTTGTCGTCCTGACTCAGTATCCCGACCAGCTCCTGCGTGACTGGTGGGCCGAGGACCATCGGATGTTCAATAAGGACCGCGGGGTAAGCGGCATCGAGCGCTTCATTAAATCGGATGAAGCCACGTACTGATTCGGCTTTCCTCGAGCACTGCCTCTCAGGTGCCTGAGTGGGTCCAAGCCGCGGCTAACCGCCGCCGCGCAAATCCAAGCAGTCTGGCGAATTCGTCATCGATGATTTGGTAGCACTCGCAGGCTGCCGCCTCGAGTCCCTTGCGATTGAGCACGGTCATCACTCCGCGCTTATAGCTAATCAGCTTTCGCTTTTGCAGCGCCTGTGCAATTAGCGTGACGCTGGCGCGTCTGGCACCCAGCATCAGTCCGAGAACATCGTGCGTAAGCGGGAACTCGTTCCCCCTTACCCGATCCTGCGTCTGCAAAAGCCATCGGGCGCATCGCTGCTCTATTCGGTGGTGAACATTGCACGCGACGCATTGCGAAACCTGCGAAAGCAACGCCTGGGTATACAACAGGAGAATCCGGGCGAATGCGGGTTCCCTCTCCAGATGATCGCGGAACGCGCCAGCTGGAAGGTGCAAGCCTTCCCCCGGCACCTGGATAATGACTTCGACCATAGCCTTCTGCCCACCCAGAAAGAGGGGTAGCCCGACCATCCCTTCACACCCGACTGTTGCGACCTCGGCGGACGCGCCTGATTTGCCCATCGAGATCGATGCGGCAACGCCAAGTACCGGGAAGACAACCTCCTCCAGGCGCTTACCGCGCGGCTGCAGTACTTGCCGCATCTTTAGCGGCCGCAACTCGAGATCGGGAACGATGCGATCCAATACTACCCGAGGCAGCGCCGCCAATAGCCGGTTTGCCTTAAGGATACGCAGGGTGGGGGTAGTCATGACGAACCGGATTTGTGCGGGCCAAGCTGTGCAATTAGTCCGTCACCGCCTTTTTCGCCAGTCGGTACGATATCGAACCGACACACGGCGTACAAGCATGTAGCGTTCTGACGCTCCGATCCGGTTAGGGGGGGAATGCATGCGCCCGGACTCGAAGATGCCACCCGATTTCGCCGCCGGGTAACGGCGACTTCTGACTGCCCGCTGACCGTGCAGACGAACCGCAAGCGCGTTTGCGATGTCATCGGCCACCCGCAGTCCTGGTCGGACGACCTGGGGCAGGCTGTCGGCCCGCCCGATTTTCAAGGGGCGACAATTTCTCAGGTGATCGCCGTTGGCAACGAGGTCGCGGTTTGTACGACCGGCGGCCGGTGCGGGAGCACATTCTCGGTTTTCAACATTGAAGACGCGGATCTGCGCGACCGGGTAGTCCGGGCATTGCGACCTGGATTAAACGTATACGAGGCCGCGGCCGCAGAAATCTGATTCTGGCTCCCACGGAGAAGGCCCGCCGAAGCGGGCTTCGGTCAGCCGGCGATGTAAAACTAGCCCGTGTGTCTACACAAAAAAGGGAACGGCGGAGCTGTGACCAAAGCTATTCGCGTCGTCAGCTTTGTTCACTGTCTGGATTGTCATCGTCTGATTATGATGACCGTTGAGGCAGGTCGAGCTTGACCCCAAAGTGACCATCATTGCCGTCCCATCCCTCGACAATCATTGCCTCACAGACAGCGGGAACTCCCGGCGAGCACAACAAGTTCATTCTTGCGCGGAAGTTGCGGGCTAATGTCCGGTCTAGAAATCCGACAATTTTGCCATCGATGGATACAGACACAGCTTTGTCGTCGTGCTGGTACGCGTAGTCGTAAATCAGCAAGGCCTCAACTTTTTTCGTATGCCCGTCATGAGTTCCGTCCCCATACAGTTCTTTAAGGCTATCTTGGTATCGCGACTCAGCAACGATGTCGAATTCAAACGTGCCCTGGCCTACGAGGCGTATCAAAAAGCCGGTCGTTTCGACAGGTTGTCTGGATTCCGTGTTGGGGCGCTTGTCGATGAATTCCATTGCGCACGTCCATGTGCTTTCGCCGTCTAAGTTCACCTCAGAATCAATCATATACGCTACAAATGAAGACTGGGACGTAGGACGAAGTCTTCAAATGGACACGGCCCCGAGCGGGGCTTTGATTCACGCGCTGACTTATATGAAAAGGCCCGGCCGGGGGCACGGGGCTTGCAGACAGCGGTCAGGGCGTTATCCACCTGTAGACAGCGCGCAGCCCGCGCTCCCGCTTCGTGCGGCGGCACTCGGGTTCAAGCAGCCAGTGGTGCCCCGGGCAGGAGTCGAACCTGCACGGCCTTTCGGCCAACGGATTTTAAGTCCGTAGCGTCTACCCGTTCCGCCACCGGGGCTCATCATCATTGGACATAAGCAGCATAGCGCCCTGTCAGGGCGAAGCTGAGCTACTTTGTTTTGACACAATGGCGAGGTATGGTATTCATGGAGCGGCTGAAACACATCAGCCCGTTTAATCCGTCGACTGGTCCCTGAAAACAAAGGACAGCGACGGCAGGTGAGGGGGAAACCGATGAAGGACGTACGGCAGGTCATCCACCGCAATGGCGTCGTCGAGTTCGACGATCCGGAAACGGGCCGGCACATGGTGGTGATGGAAGGCCTCACTGTCGAAAGCAACGAAAGCGATGCGCTGGCCATCGTCTCGGTTGGTACCGTCATCACCTGTGGTTCCTGTTTCCGGCGCTGGATCGTGCCGGTCGCGGATTACCGCAATGGCTGGAGTTCGTGCCGCCACTGCAGCACGCGCCTCTTCCTGCCGCCGATCTACCTCCCCTCGCCGGAAAAACTGGGCACGACGCTCACAGCGCCGAGCGTGCGCGACCAGAAACGCAAGGCTGATCGCAAGTAATGGAGGCTAGGGTCGGAATCGAACCGGCGTAGACGGCTTTGCAGGCCGCTGCATGACCACTCTGCCACCTAGCCTCTGAAAGCAAATAACCCCGGGACGGCCCGGGGTTATGGCTCGAAAACTGGAGCGGGAAACGAGACTCGAACTCGCGACCCCGACCTTGGCAAGGTCGTGCTCTACCAACTGAGCTATTCCCGCCCGGGCATCCGTCAAGCGGTGGAGGCCTGCGGAACGCGAATTGTAGGGGGCGCCGCCCCGGTGTCAAGGCGCGGGGTCACGCTGCAGTATGGGCCAGGCGGCCCGCAGGTAGCTGCCCATGGACCAGAGGGTCAGGACCGCGGCCAGCACCAGCAGCCCCACGCCGATTTCGTACACCGGCAGGCCGAAGACG
>JALYJS010000244.1 GCA_030799345.1 Pseudomonadota bacterium
GGACGCCCGGCCGGCCCGTCTGGCCGCGCCGGAGACTCGTTTCGTCGCGGTTCCGTCCCTGTCGAGCGAGCCAGCCACCGTCCACGGGGATGATCGCGCCATGCACGTAATCGGAAGCCAGCCCCCGCTAGGAACACGGCTGCCCGGGCAAGTTCCTTGGGCTATCAATACGTTTGCGAGCATTCGGGTGCGGTGTTGCCCTGCAAGGGCGACCCTTGCCGCACACCGGCCGAGCGAAGACAATGCCGCGGCACTGCGCGGGGCGCGGATCAATGTCCAAAGCGGAAAACTTCGAGAAGCTGCTGGCGGCCGTCCCGGTAATGCCGGTCGTCACGATCGTCTCGGCCGACGCAGCCGCCGACCTGGCGCGCGCGTTGCTGCGCGGCGGCATCGGCGCCATCGAGGTGACGCTGCGCACGCCGGCCGCCATCGCTGCGATCGAGGCGATCGCGCGGGAAGTGCCGGATATCGCCGTAGGTGCCGGCACCGTGCTGTCGCGCGCAGACCTGAAAAGCGCCGCCGATGCCGGCGCCGGGTTCGCGATATCTCCCGGTTCCACATCGGACCTGCTGGTCGCCGGGCGCAAAAGCGGCATTCCCTACCTGCCGGGTGTTGCGTCCGCCAGCGAAATCCAGACGGGGATGGATGCCGGCTATTCCTGTTTCAAATTCTTTCCGGCGGGAGGGGCGAGCGGCATTGCTGCGCTGCGCGCATTCGCCGGACCGTTTCCGCACCTGCGCTTCTGCGCAACCGGCGGCATCACGGCGGACTCCGCGCAGGGTTACCTCGATCTGCCGAATGTACTGTCGGTCGGAGGATCCTGGATTGCGCCCACCGACCTGATCGCGCGCCGCGAATGGAGCGCGATCGAGGCGCGCGCTCGTGACGCTGCCACCTGCTTCAAGCGCAAGCCGGTGCGCTGATTTCGGTTTGCCACTTGAAATAACGATGCCTGACACGGCATTGTGCACATGGTCCGTCGCGCCACGGTCGGGTGAATCCAATCCAACACGGGTTAGTCCAGCACACTATCGCGGCGCGGCGGCCGTTCAGGAATCCGGGGCGAGCAGGTAGGTCAACAGGCTGTCGAGGAACTCGCGGTTGCCGGTCAGGCTGTCGTGGCTCTCGCACAGCAGAAGCGCGCGCTCCACGTCCGGCGGGGCGAACTCATGGCGCGGAACTTCGGGATCCTGCGCCTGACTCCCGAGCAGTGACGAGCGGGTGACGCTGCCATCGCCCGGCTCGTACATCAGCGCCTCGTAATCGACGCCCGGCTTCGGCCTGACGATCTGCTCCGGACGCAGCCGCGCCCGGGAGTCGCCGTCCACGTTCTCGATGATGAGACGCCGCGGCGACGGCACGCAGTCACCGCCCATCAGTGTCGGCTCGATCAGCCCGACCTCTCCGGTCGGCACCATCAGCGACCAGACGAAGCGCCGTGCACGTTCGAGGCGCTTCTCGAACCAGCGCTCGAATTCCGCCTGCTTCGGCCAGTTCGCGGACTGCCGGCGCATCCGGCGCTGGACGCCGCGGTCGAAGATCGACCATTTGAAGTGCCGCCAGGTCTTTACGTCGAATAAGTCGCTTTCGATCGGGCGTCCTTCGGCGTCCGCAACCCAGTCCACCAGGGGATGCGGAAACAGCTGGAACATCGCGGGCATGGTCGCCACGCCCTCGGTCGGCAGGCGCGACAGCGCGACACGATAGCCGTGGAGAAATTTGTGCACCGCGGTGACTGTGCCCTGGCTCGGCGTGCCCAGGAACACGACGCGGCGCAGCTTCCTGGCGCCGGCGCCGGTGACCGGAAACGTATTGCCGTCCAGCACGTCGTCGCTGCCGTAGCGCTGGTAATAGCGAACGATCAGGCCGCCCATGCTGTGGGCAATCACGTCCACGCGCAGGCCGGGATCGCGGTAATCCACGCGGATCTGCTCGATCAATGCGTCGAGCCTGGCGGCCGTGCGCACATTGTCCTGCCGCCAGTCATAGGGAAAGAGATAGAGCCGTGCAGCGGGTTGCGCGAGTGGCTGTCCGGGTGTCCCGAGCTCGAAGCCGCCGGCGCCGGTCAGCGTGCGCACGATACGGCCATAGAAATCCAGGCCCGCGGCGGCATCGAAAAGCCCGGTTGCGACCAGTCCGTCTTCGAGTGGCTCGAGCGTCTCTGCGTCAATACGCAACGCCAGCTCGTGATAGCCGCTCGTCAGCAGCTTGCGCGTGCTGCCGGGCCAGGCCTCAACGCCATTGCGTGCAAGACGCGAGCCGAGCACGCCGGGTATCAGGATCACCGGTGTGCGTCGTTCCGGCGTCGCCTGCCCAGCGTCCGGGCGCACGAGATCCGGCGCGCGACCGGGCGCGCAGGCGGCCAACCAGGCCGCGAGCGGCAGTAACGCCATCCAGTGCATACGACGGCGCAGGGTTCGTCTCCGGATTCCGGTGCCAAAGGTTAACATTGAGTCCTGCCGGCCGGCGCCGGAGGGAGTGCAGGCATGAGCGGTGAACTCGACAGCAGACTCGCCAACCGGATCCTGTGGGGACTGCTGATCGGGGCGATCGCCGGGATACTGACACTGCTTGCCGGGGGCGTGTTTCCGGACCTGCTGCCGGCGGTCCGCCGATTCGCAACGCTGGTGCTCGATCCGATCGGGCAGGTGTTCCTGCGGATGCTGTTCTTCGTTGTCATCCCGCTCGTGTTCGCGTCGCTCGCGATGGGCGTCGCCCAGCTCGACCGGCTCGCGCAGCTCGGTCCGCTCGCGACCCGCACGTTCCTGCTGTTCTTCGTCAACATGACCATAGCGGTCGCGCTCGGCATGGTCATGATGAACCTGGTCGAACCGGGCTCGGCCATGGCGCCCGAAGCGCAGACGCGGCTGATGGACGAATTCGGTGGTGCGGCAGCCGACCTGGAGCAACGTGCGACGCAACCCGACGTGACGCCGATGGCGGTCGTCGAGATGTTCATGCCGCGCAATCTGTTCGGCGCCTTCGTGGGCAACGATCGCAACATGCTGGGCGACGTCCTGCCGCTGATCCTGTTCGCGATACTGGTCGGCGCAGCCGCGATCAGGCTGCCGGCCGCGGAGCGGGGACAGCTGCGGACCGGGCTCGGGCTGATCAACGACCTCATGACCGGCATCGTGCATTTCGCGCTGGCGATCGCGCCCTACGCCGTGCCGGCGATGATCTACAGCGTCATCGTGAAGATCGGCTGGGACATCGTCATCGCGCTCGGCGTATTCGTCGCCAGCGCCATCACGGTGATGCTGCTGCACCTGTTCGGGACGATGTCGCTCTGGATAAAGCTCCTGGCCCGGCGCAATGCGCTCGAAACCTGGCGGCTGATGCGTCCGGTCCTGGTGACGGCGTTCTCGACGAGCTCGAGTGCCGCGACGCTGCCGACCGCGCTCACCACCACGCGGGAGCAGCTCGGAGTGCGGCCAGCCGTTGCCGGCTTCGTGCTGCCGCTCGGCGCGACAATGAACATGGCGGGCACGGCGCTCTACGAAGGTTGCGTCGTCCTGTTTGTCGCGCAGGTATTCGGCATCGACCTCAGTTTCGCGCAGCAGCTCACGCTGCTGATGCTCGCCGTGCTGTCCGCGGTTGCGGT
>JALYJS010000103.1 GCA_030799345.1 Pseudomonadota bacterium
GCATTGCTTCGAGCGCTAGATGCAGTTTTGCCGCCATGCCTTTGCAGCGGATATGGCGAACGCGATGCACGAATCCGGTCTCGAGGTGGCGCGCGCCCAGTAAGCCAAGCAGCGTTTGGGCAGGATCCGCGTTCGAGACGATGGTTCCGGCCGGCACGATCTCGCCGTCTTCGAGTTCGACGCCGGAGACGCGGTCACCGTCCATCGTGATACGCGCGACCGGGCTGTTGACGCGGATGGTAGCGCCGGCCGCGCGCGCGGCCGCAGCGAGCGCCTCGCTGACCGAACCCATGCCGCCTTCGGGCAATGACAGGCTGCCCTGGGCGTCGCCGCTCAGTCGATGCAGGAGCGCGAGCACCGAATTGTTCGAGCGCGGGCCGAGATTCGTGCCGAGCACCGCGTCGAATGCGAGCGCACCCTTCAGCAGCGGCGATTCGAAGAGCTCCTCGAGCACGTCGAAGATATTGATGCCCGCGATGCGCAGGAACTCGCGCATCGAGTCGCGTCCGAGCCGGCGGATGTCGAGACCGAGCGCGGCCGCGGTCATCATGTCGGACCGGCCACCGCCGCCGATGCGCGGCGGGATGCGGTGGTGCTGCTTGCCGAGCACGCGCGCGAAGCTGCGCATACGCGCGTGATAGTCCGCGTAGGCCTTCTGGTCCGCATCCGGGAGTGCGGGAGATTCGGCTCGGTTGCCGTCGAGCACCAGGTGCTCGCCTGAGCCCGCGAGCGCGACGGTCTTCAAGCCCTCGCGCGCCCATTTGAGGCCGTGCGACGCCAGAGCAAGCTCCCGGGCGATACCACCATCCAATTGATAACAAATATGCGCGCAGCCGGATACCCGGAAGCCCTTGGCAAGTTCTCGCGTCACCGCGGCGCCGCCGACCTGCGGCGCGGCCTCCAGCACGAGCACCTGGCGGCCGGCGCGCGCGAGATACGCGGCACAGACGAGGCCGTTGTGGCCCGCGCCGATGACGACGATCCGGTTGCGGTCAGTCATCTTGCCAGCCCTCGGGAACGATAGCCGGACGCTTGAGATCCATCAGGATCTCGCGTGCCGCATTGGCGCCGGGCGCGGCCATTACCCCGCCGCCCGGGTGCGTGCCGGAACCGCACATGTAAAAGCCCTTGACCGGCCCGCGATACTGCGCATAGCCGGGGAACGGACGGTTGAACAGCAGTTGATCCATCGTCAGTTCGCCCTGGAAGATGTTGCCTTCGGTGAGACCGACTTCGTTTTCGATCTCGCGCGGCGTGCGGCACTCGACGTGGCGCACCAGCGACTTGAAGTTCGGGCTGTAGCGGGCGATCTGGTCTAGCACGGTGTTCTTGAATCCCTCGCGGTCAGCATCGGTCCACTCGCGGCCATTGATGAAGGGCGGCACGTACTGCACGAACACGGACATGAAATGCTTGCCGGGTGGCGCCATCGTCGGGTCGGTCATCGACGGGATCAGCAGGTCGAGGTAGGGTTCCTTCGACCAGGTGCCGTTCTTCCAGTCGTCGTAAGCGCGCTCCATCTTCTCGAGCGAGTCGAGGAAATGCATGTCCCCGTAGGCGAGGGGATTGTTCTTGCCGAGCGCCGGGAACTCCGGAAGTCCGTCGAGCGCGATGTTGAGTTTTCCGGAGGAGCCGCGGATTTTCCAGTTCTTCGCCTTCTCGACGATGGCCGGCGGCAGGTCCTGCGGATCGAAGATCTTGGTGTAGGTGCGGCGCGGGTCGAGGTTGGACACGACGATCTTCGCGTGGTACTCGTTGCCGTTCGCGGTCGCTACGCCGGCGACGCGTCCGCCCTTGACGATGACACGCGCGACCGGCGCATCGGTCTGGATTTCGCCGCCGAATGACTTGAACGAGCTCGCGATCGCCTTGGACACCGCGCCCATGCCGCCGCGGGCGAAGCCCCAGGCGCCGATCGAGCCGTCCACGTCACCCATGTAGTGATGCAGCAGCACGTAAGCCGTGCCCGGCGAATACACGCCCATCGCCGAGCCGATGATGCCGCTGCCGGACAGGTGGCACTTGATCAGGTCTGATTCGAAGTACTCGCCGAGGAAGTCGGCGATGCTCATCGAGTAGAAGCGCATCGTGTCGTAGATGAACTGCTCGCCGAACTTCGCGAACTCGCGGCCGAGGAACATCATTTCGCGGATGTCGCGCGGCTTGAATGAGGTCGGATCCGGCGGTGTGCGCAGCAGCAGTGGCCGGATGAACTTGCACTGGCGCATCACGTCGGTCGAGTAGCGGTGGTAGGCGTCGGCGTCGCGCGGGTTGTGGCGCGCGAACTCGCGGCGCTGCACCTGCTCATCCGTATAGTTGCCGAGGATGTCACCCTTCGACGTGATCGACACGCCGCCGCCGTAGGGCACGACCTGCAGTCCGTGGCGCGCGAGCTCGAGGTCGCGGAACAGCTCCGGCCGCAGCAGGCTGCAGACATAGGAGCAGTTCGAGTAAATCCAGCCCTTCTCGATCTCGCGGCTGACGGCCGCGCCGCCGATCCAGGGGTTGGCTTCGAGCACCAGCACCTTGAGGCCGGAGCGCGCGAGGTAGGCGGCGTTGGTCAGGCCGTTGTGGCCAGCGCCGACGACGATGGCGTCATACATGTTTCGTCATGATCCGTTCGCCCTTCCTGACCACGCGGTCCACCGCGGTTTCGAAGCGCTGCAGCGTCTCCGTCAGGCAGCGTTCGTCGTGGGCCTCGCAGACGAACCAGGGCTCACGCGAATCGGGCTCGCAGAGCACGCCGAGGTCATGCAGTTCGGGCGCGAGTGCCTCATAGAAAGTGTAATCGCTCGTGACCCAGTCCCGGTAGTCGCGCGGCGGCTTTTCGCTGAAGAACAGGCCGCTCATCGAGGTGTGGCCGCTGAAGGAGTGCTTGATGCCGCGCTGCGTCAGGATCTGGCTCATGCCGGCACGCAATTTCGCCCCGTATTCCGCGAGGCTTGCGAGGGCCGGCGTCTCGGCGAGGATTTCGAGCGTCTTCTCGGCCGCGGCCAAGGCGACCGAATGGCAGGTGAAGGTGCCGCCATGCACCACGCCGTTGCCGAATTTGCGCATGATGTCCTCGCGGCCGCAGCACACGGAAATCGGGTATCCGTTGCCCATGGCCTTGGCGAAGGTGCAGAGGTCGGCCTTCACGCCGAACAGCTCCTGCACGCCGCCGCGCGCAACGCGAAAACCGGTCTTCACTTCGTCGATGATCAGCAGGATGCCGTACTTGTCGCAGAGTGCCCTGGCATCGCGCATGAACTCGCGGGTCGCGGAAATCGAGCAGCAATTGCCCATGATCGGCTCGATCATGAACGCTGCGATGTCGTCGCCGTAGGCCTTGAACACGCTTTCCAGCCGGTCGGCGTCGTTCATCGGTACGGCGTGGAGCAGGGCGCGCAGCACGTGCGGGACGCCCGCACTGTACGGCACGAGCTGCGGGTCGCCGTGGCCGGGGTGCCAGTCCTCAACGGCGGTCGTCCAGAGCGCGGCATCGAAGACGCCGTGATACCCGCCCTCGATGACGACGTAGGAATCCTTGCCGGTAAAAGCGCGGGCGACGCGCAGGGCGGCCATCACCGCCTCGGTGCCCGAGTTGGAGAACCGGACCAGCTCGGCGGCGGGCACCATGCTCGCGATCCGTTCGGCGACGGCGTATTCCCGTTCGGTGGAGAGGGCGAATACGCCGCCGACCTCCATGCCGGCGCGGGCTGCCGCGTCCACCCGCGGGTCTGCATACCCGAGGATGCAGGGCCCGTAAGCCATCCGGTAATCAATGTATTCGTTGCCGTCGATGTCGGTCAGGCGGGCGCCTTTGGCCGACTTCACGTAGATCGTCTTGTCCTCGCCCCAGAAGCGGAAATTCGAGGAGACGCCGAGCGGCAGGCGGTGGATGGCCTTCTGGAACTGGGCATTGGACTTCGCGAGGCTGCGGGTCATCGGGGCGGGCCTCCTGCCGGACGGGAGTCGTTTTCGGGTGCCAAGGGTCCCACAAAAAGGGCCCTGCCGTCCATGTTCAGTGAATAACCATTCATTCATTGAATGGCTGGATAGACCCGGTAAGATGGTGCCTCATGGGGTTATCCTGAACGCCAAACGGCAGCTGACGGCGCTGGCGCGCCGACGCACGGCGCCCCCTGAAGAGCGCCGCGAACAGCTCATCCAGGCCACAATCCGCTGCGTCGCCAAGCACGGCCTCGCCGACACGACCATCGCGACGGTCGCCCAGGAAGCCGGCCTCAGCCAGGGCATCATCAACCTGCATTTCCAGAGCAAGGAAGGGCTCCTGACGGAAACCCTCCGATTCCTGGCGGACGAATACCGGAATGCCTGCCGCGGCGCGGCCGAAGCAGCGGTGGTCTCGCCAGCCGCCGGCCTCGAGGCGATGGTCGAACTCGACTTCCGGCGCACCATCTGCGCCCGCGATAAGCTCGCCGTCTGGTTTGCTTTCTGGGGCGAGCGCAAGTTCCGGCCAACCTACCGGCGCATCTGCGCCGAACGGGACAAGTCCTATGACGATATGGTGCGCGTGATGTGCCGGCGCCTGTGCGAGGCGGGCGACTATCCGGACGTCGAGCCGGACCTGGTCGCGGACGGGTTGTCGGCGTTGACGGACGGTCTATGGCTCGACCTGCTGGTGCGGCCCGAAACCATGAGCCGTGAGCTCGCAAAGCGCATCACGCTGTCCTATCTCGCCGACGCATTCCCGAAGCATTTCCGGCAGCTGACGGCGTCCAGGCAGGGGTAAGGGCCATGCGCATCGCACTCGACGAACAAGCCACGGCCTGGCGGGACAAGGCTTACCGGTTCGCGACGGAGGAGCTCATCCCGCACGAAGTCGAGGCGGAACTGCACGAGGGCCGTCTGCCGGCGGAAATCGAGAAGCGTCACAAGAAGCTCGCGGTCGAACTCGGCTTCAGTGCAATGGACGTGCCCAAGTCGCATGGCGGACTCGAGCTTCGCATCGTCGACCAGGTGGCCGTGTGGGAGCAGCTCGGTCGCGTGACGAACGCACTGTGCTGGTGTTTCTCCGAGGCCCAGAGCTGGATGTTCGAGGCCTGTGCCGAGGACCAGATCCGGCGCTTCATCCTGCCGCTCATGAGCGGCGAGCGGAAGGAGTGCTACGCGATCACGGAGAGCGGTTCCGGATCGGACGTCGCCATCGAGTCCACGGCCCGGCGGGCAAAGGGCGGCTACGCGATTTCCGGCGAGAAATGGTACGTCACGAGCGCGAACCACGCCGACTACTTCATCCTGCAGGCCCGGCTCACCGACGGCCCGCATGCGGGTTCCGACTCGCTCTTCTTCATCGACAAGGACACCGCCGGAATCGAGGTACTGAACTCGCCGCTGTTCAGCCACACGTTCGGCGCGCACCACCCGACTTACCGCTTCCAGGACGTTCTTGTTCCGGAGTCCAACCGCCTGGGACCCGAGGGAGACGGCATGCGCTTTTCGCACGCCTGGTTCCGGCGCGAGCGGCTGATGATCGCTGCGCGCTGCTGCGGCGCCGCGGCGCGCCTGATCGAGGAGGCAACCGCCTTTGCGAGCACGCGCATGATCGGCGGCGAGGCCTTGTCTGAACGCCAGATGATCCAGGCGATGCTGGCCGACAGCGTCACCGAGCTCTGGGCTGCCCGACTCATCACCTTCGAAGCGGCCGAAGCCCATGACCGCGGCGACGACCTGCGCGCGCTGCACGCGCGCTGCTCGGTCGCAAAGCTGTACGCGTCAGAAGCGGCCAACCGTATCGCGGACCGGGCACTGCAGATCTTCGGCGGCCGCGGATATATGCGCGAGAACTGCGCCGAGCGCTTTTTCCGGGAGTTACGCGTGGACCGGATCTGGGAAGGCTCGAGCGAGATCCAGCGGCTGATCATCGCGCGCGCGCTGCTGAAGCGCGGCCTCGAGGCGATGTAGCCCGTGAAGCCTCCGCCTATCCTGCTCGCCTTCATTGCGCTCGCCGCATCGATGGGGGCGGGCGCGGCGGAGGAGAAAGTACTGAATGTGTTCTCGTGGCCTGACTACATGGCGCCCGACACGATCTCGAATTTCGAGCGCGAATACGGCATCAAGGTCAACTTCGACACCTACGACATGACGGAGATGGCCGAAGCACGCTTGCTCGCCGGTCGCACGGGCTATGACGTCGTCGTGCATGCCGAGCGCTACTCCGCCCGGCTGATTCCGATCGGCGTCTACCGGCCGCTCGACAAGTCGAAGCTGCCGAACTGGAAGAACCTCGATCCATGGGTGCTGGAGACGCTCGACTCCGCCGATCCCGGCAACCGCTATGGCGTGCCCTATCTCTGGGGCACGACCGGCTTCACCTACAACGTGCGGATGATCCGCGAGCGCATGCCCGACGCCCCGGTGGACAGCGGCGACATGATCTTCAAGCCCGAAGTCATCCGGCGTTTCGCCGATTGCGGCATCAGCTTCGTCGACGAGCCGACCGACGTCATCCCGCTCGCGCTGCTCTACCTGGGACACGATCCGAACAGCATGGATCCCGTAGAGCTGGACGAAGTAGAGAAACTGCTGAAGAGCGTGCGCCCCTACATCCGTTACTTCAGCTCGGCGAAGATGCTGATCGACCTCCCGAACGAGGAAGTGTGCATCGCGATGAGCTGGTCGGGCGATTATGCGCAGGCTATGTGGCGCGCAAAGCAGGCCGGGCGTCCGGTGGATCTCGCCTATACGGTGCAGAAAGAGGGCGCGCTCGCGTGGTTCGACCTCTGGCTCATACCGGCGGATGCGCCGCACCCGGACAACGCGCACCTGTTTCTCAACTACCTGCTGCGCCCGGACGTGATCGCGGCTATCAGCAACGAGACGCGCTACGCCTCGGCGAATACGAAGGCGCCGCCGCTGCTGCTGCCGGAAGTCCGCAATGACCCCGCGGTCTACCCACCGGACGAGATCCGGCTCAACCTGCACAAGGGCGTGCTGTTCGACCCGAAATCGGAGCGCCGCCGCTCACGTCTCTGGTCGCGCGTGAAGACCGGACTATGAGCGAGCCCAAGCCGGTGATGGTGCAGATCCGTGACGTGTCGAAGCAGTACGGCAGCGTCACCGCGGTCGATCGCGTGTCGCTCGACATCCATAAGGGCGAATTGTTCGCGATCCTCGGCAGCTCCGGCTGCGGCAAGACGACGCTTTTGCGGATGCTGGCGGGATTCGAGCAGCCGACCGCCGGGCAGATCCTGATCGACGGCGTGGACATGACCGATGTGCCGCCCTACGAGCGGCCCGTGAACCTGATGTTTCAGTCCTACGCGCTGTTTCCGCACATGACGGTCGAGCAGAACGTTGCCTACGGTCTGAAGAAAGAAGGCACGCCCGCCACGCGCATCCGCGAGCGTGTCGGCGAAATGCTCGCGCTCGTGAAGCTCGAGGCGCTCGCCGGGCGCAAGCCGGAGAAGCTGTCGGGCGGCGAGAAGCAGCGTGTTGCGCTCGCGCGCGCGCTGGTCAAGCGGCCGAAGCTGCTGCTGCTCGACGAGCCGCTCGCGGCCCTCGACCGGAAGCTGCGCGAGCACACGCAGTTCGAGCTGGCCAACCTGCAGGACCAGCTTGGAACGACTTTTGTCGTCGTCACGCACGACCAGGACGAAGCGATGACGCTCGCTACCAGAATCGCAGTGATGGCCGAGGGTCGTATCGCCCAGGTCGGTACGCCGGGCGAGGTCTACGAGTACCCGGCCAGCCGCTACGTTGCGAGTTTCGTCGGCAACATCAACCTGATCGAGGGCGTGGTGACGGCATGTGATGATGGCCGGGTGTCGCTGCGTTCCGATGCGCTGGGCACTACCCTTGCGGTCGCGACCGACGAAAAGCTCGCTGCCGGCAGTCCGGTCAGCGTCGCGGTGCGGCCGGAAAAGATCACGATCAGCCGGCAGGCCCCGGACGGCAACGATCGCAACGTCGTGAAAGGCACGGTCTGGGACCTGGCTTACTTCGGCGATCAGTCGCTCTACCGCGTGCGCCTCCATGGCGACACCGTGCTGCAGGTCAGCGCCCAGAATCTGCGCCGGTCGGCCAAGCTGACCGTCGAGTGGGACGACGAGGTATTCCTGTCCTGGGATGTCGCCAGCACGGTGCTGCTGCAGTCATGAGCGTGAAACTGCCTGTCGAGACACGCCCGGCCGAGCGGTGGCTTCGTCGCGCCGCCGTCGTCCCGTACCTGTGGCTGCTGCTGTTCTTTCTCGCACCGTTCCTGATCATCCTGAAGATCAGTGTCGCGGAGCCGGTCATCGCACAGCCGCCGTTTACGGCATTGCTTGAATGGGGGGAGGGCGGCTTCGAGGGCATTCGGGCGACATTCGAGAACTACGCTTTCCTGTTCCAGGACCGCTACTACGGAATCATCTACCTGTCATCGCTGAAGATGGCGGCGATCGGCACCGTGCTGTGCCTGCTGCTCGGCTACCCCATGGCTTACTACATCGCGCGGCAGCCGCCGCGTCGCCGCAACATCCTGCTGCTCGCGGTAATCCTGCCGTTCTGGATCTCCTTCCTGCTCCGGGTGTATGCGTGGATGGGGTTGCTCAACAACCGCGGGGTGATCAACGAGGCGTTGATCTGGCTTGGCGTCATCGACCAGCCGATACAACTGCTTTACAACGACTTCGCGGTCTATCTCGGCATCGTCTATTCCTACCTGCCATTCATGATCCTGCCGCTCTACGCGAATCTGGAACGGCACGACCGGAACCTGCTGGACGCCGCGGCCGACCTAGGCGCGCGCCGCAACCGCGCATTCCTCGACGTGACGTTGCCGCTCTCGATGCCGGGGATCATCGGCGGCTGCCTGCTGGTCTTCATCCCGGCGGTCGGCGAGTTCACGATCCCGGCGCTGCTCGGCGGCGCCGACACGCTGATGATCGGCCGCGTGCTCTGGGACGAGTTCTTCGTCAGCCGCGACTGGCCGGTTGCGTCCGCCGTATCGGTCGTGCTCTTGCTGCTGCTGATCGCGCCGATCCTGTGGTTCCAGCGCGTCCAGGCGCGCGAGCAGGAGGCCATGCGGTGAACCGCCGGTCGGCAGGACTCCTGACCGTGGTCGCGTTCGGCTATGCCCTACTTTACGTGCCGATCGTGTCGGTTGTGATTTACTCGTTCAATGACTCCCGCCTGGTCACGTTGTGGGGCGGATTTTCGCTGCGCTGGTATGCCAGCCTGCTGGCGAACGACGAACTGATGGACGCGGCCCTCCTGAGCCTGCGCATCGCGGTCGTCAGCGCGACCTTCGCGACGGCATTCGGCGCCATCGTCGCACTCGCGCTGCAGCGACTGTCGCGCCTGCGCGGCCGCGTGCTGCTGTCGGGCATGATCGCGGCACCGCTGGTGATGCCCGAGATCATCACCGGCTTGTCGCTGCTGTTCCTGTTCATCTCGATGGCGGACCTCGTCGGCTGGCCGGCGTCGCGTGGTGCGGCCACGATCACGATCGCGCACATCACCTTCTCGATGGCCTTCGTCGTGGTCGTGGTGCGTTCGCGCCTCGCCGCCATGGACGAGTCGCTGGAGGAGGCAGCGATGGATCTCGGCGGCCGCCCGGTTCCGGTGTTCTTCGACAT
>JALYJS010000112.1 GCA_030799345.1 Pseudomonadota bacterium
CGCGCGCGCGCGCGCGCAGAAGTGAGAGAAAGCGCAAGCACACTGCAGCCAGCGACAGCAGACACGGCGCCGACGGCCACCATGAAATGCTCAAAGCTCGTGCCCTGGGCGAGTAGAAGGCCCGCCAGCGTCGGCCCAACGACGCCGCCAAGGCGCCCTATGCCGAACGACCAGCCGATGCCCGTAGCGCGCACAGTCGCCGGATAGAACGACGCGACGAGTGCGGTGACAGAGAGTTGGGCCCCGACGGTAAAGAGGCCGGCCCCAAAGCAGATGAGCAGCATCGTGGCCGCCGAATGACTGGCGAAGCCAATCGCACCGACAAATAGGGCACCGATGAAGTAGGCGCAGGCCAATGACCTGAACGGGGGGATGCGATCGGCGAGCCGCGCCAAGACGACGTTGCCGAGAACGCTGCCAGTATTCAGCGCGCCCGACGACAAGACGGCGATCTCGATCGGTAGACCCGCGTCGCGCACCAATGTCGGGATCCAGCTCACGATGCCGTAAATGCAGAGAAGACCGAGGAAGCAGATGGTCCAAATGAGTGCTGTTCCAGCGGCGCGCCCCTCGGAAAAGAGGCGAAACACCGAGCCGCGCGTGCCGTGATGACCGCCCTCCTCGGCTCCCGCGAGCTCGGCGCTCGCCCCCAACCGCTCGCGCACGCGCTCCGCACGCGCGCGCGCCGCCGCGCTGCCTCGTTCGAGCAGAGCCAGGGATTCCGGTAGCCAAAGAGCTGTCGCCAGCAGCAAAAGCGCCGGCGCAATCGCGCCGATGATGAAGATCAGGCGCCAACCGAAGTCGGCGAGGACAAGCGCGCTCGTAATCGAGCCGGCGACAGCGCCCAAAGGAAAGCCGCTGAAGACTAGCGCCACAATCAAGGAGCGGCGGCCGCGCGGCGCGTATTCCGCGGCGGTTGCGATAACGCCGGGTATGGCTCCGCCCAGGCCGATGCCGGTGAGAAACCTTAGTTGCGAAAGCTGATCGACGCCGTCGGCGAACGCCGTCGCGAGCGAACCGCCCGCCATGATCGCGAGCGAGATCAACAATATTGGCTTTCGGCCGATCCGATCGCCCAGGGGACCGAAGACGAGTCCGCCAATGAGACTCCCGAGCAGACCTGCGCTGAATAGCACGCCAAGCGCAGTGTGGTCACCACCAAATTCGTCACGAAGCGCGGGCGCCGCAAACGAAACTGCCTGGGTGTCGTAGCCGTCAGTCAAGACAATCAGGAACGTGATGGCGTAGATCAGCCACTGGTAGCGACTTGGAGCGAATCGCGCGGGACTGCTCCGTCCAGTGGTGTTGATCATGTCGTGCATCCTCCCCTGCGGCGGGCACCCAGTTGACGCAATTTGGTCGACAATATACAATCAGTCGTACACATGCAAGCGCTACTTGGCGGTTGAAGCGATCTTCGGAGTTGCGCGATGGATTTGTTCGACAACCCCCTCGGCACGGACGGGTTCGAGTTCGTGGAATTCACGGGACCCGATCCGCAGGCGATCGAGCAGGCTTTCACGGCGATGGGCTTCACTGCCGTCGCACGTCACCGCTCAAAGGATGTGACGCTCTTTAGGCAAGGTGACATCAACTTTTTGCTCAACTACGGCAGTGAGTCACAGGTCGCGAACTTCCGCGCAGCACACGGTTCGAGCGTCAATGCGCTGGCGTTTCGAGTTCGCGATGCGAAACTGGCGTTCGCGGAGGCGGTGCGACGCGGCGCGACCCCAGCCAATAGCACGATCGGTCCTATGGAACTCCACATACCCTGCATTGAGGGAATCGGCGGCGCCTACATCCATCTGGTGGACCGCTACGGCGCGCGCACGATTTACGATGTCGACTTTGTGTCGATCGACGGTGCCGACGAAGCCGCCAACAGCATCGGACTCACCTATCTCGATCACCTCACGCACAACGTCCTTCGCGGCAACATGGCCAAATGGGCGGACTATTACGAGCGCATCTTCAACTTCCGCGAAATCCGCTACTTCGACATCGAGGGAAAAGTCACCGGTCTCTTCTCGAAAGCCATGACCAGCCCCTGCGGCAAGATCCGTATTCCGCTGAACGAAAGCAAAGGTGAAGATGGCAAGGTCGATCAGATCGAGGAGTTCTTGCAGCGCTACAACGGCGAAGGCATCCAGCACATCGCTCTCGGTGCGTCCGACCTGTACGCGGTCGTCGATCGCCTGCGCCAGCGCGGGGTGGCCCTGCAAGACACGCCGGAAACCTATTTCGACCTCATCGATGCGCGTTTGCCCGGCCACGGCGAGGATGTGAGCGAACTGCGCCGCCGCCGCATCCTGATCGATGGCGGACCAAGCGACGGCCAGGGCCTTTTGCTGCAGATCTTCACTCAAAACGCGATTGGGCCGATCTTCTTCGAATTCATTCAGCGCAAGGGCAACGAAGGCTTTGGCGAAGGCAATTTCAAGGCTCTATTCGAGTCCATCGAACTTGACCAGATCCGGCGCGGCGTGTTGCAGGAGGCGGGCTGATGGAGTCTTTCACCTCTCCCCCCGCCCTCCGGGGGGTTCATCATGTCGCCTACCGCTGCCACGACGCCAAGGAAACAGTCGAGTTCTACCGAGAAGTCCTTGGCATGCGGTTCATGTTGGCGTTCGCGGAGGATGAAGTCCCCTCCACCGGTGAGCACGATCCGTACATGCACGTCTTCCTCGACGCCGGCGCAGGCAACGTCCTCGCATTCTTTGAGCTGCCCGCGCGACCACGGATGGGGCGCGATGAGAATACACCCATCTGGGTTGATCACCTCGCCTTGAAGGTTGACACGCTCGACGACCTCCTTGCGGCGAGGGCGCGCGCAGAATCTCGTGGCCTGGAAGTGCTCGGCCCCACCGATCACGGCATTTTCACCTCAATCTACTTTTTTGACCCGAATGGCCACCGCGTGGAGCTTGCCGTCGACACTGCCCGTCAGGCCGACCTTGACGAACTCGAGCGCGTCGCGCCGCTGATGCTGGAAGAATGGAGCCGAACCAAACGTGCACCACGCCACGCGGCCTGGCTACATCAGCGTGCGCGAGACGCCCAAGCCAACAAGGAGGCGACGACGTGAAGCTCGTTTCATTGAAGGACGGCCGCGATGTTCGCCTCGTCAAATAGTGAGCCATTCGGCCGCCCCCGATGCGGGCCAAGAGATGACATGCGACTTCGATTAATTGATCGCGAGAATGAAAATTTTGGCGGAGAGAGAGGAATCAACGCCTTCACGTAGGGTATTGTTTCACAATGATTAATCAGGAGTTGTGAATTTTCGTACCATCAATACCAGGCACGAAACGCCAGGCTGAGGCGAGACACGAACCGCGGATGAGCTGTCAAACCCAGCAATTGAAGTGGGGCATTAAATGACGCCAGAGCTAGCTTCCGCGTTTGGTCGGCTGCAATAGGCGGATGCCTACCCAAGCGAACCAGAGG
>JALYJS010000113.1 GCA_030799345.1 Pseudomonadota bacterium
AGGAATGCGTCGCTGCCTACCGGAACTCGCTGGAGCGCGATCCCGACTTCGGCGAGGCGTACTGGAGTCTTGCCAATCTCAAGACTTTTCGCTTCACCGCGACCGACCTCGCGGCGATGCGGGCAAATCTGGACGACCCCACGGTCGACGAGATCAACCGTATTCACCTGCACTTCGCGCTCGGCAAGGCCCACGAAGACGCGGGCGAGTATACGCAGTCCTTCGAGCATTATGCGCAGGGCAACGCCCTGTACCGCACCCGCAACGCCTATGACGCGGATCAGAACACCGCGCGCGTGAGGCACCTGAAATCCGTGTTCACGTCGGAGTTTTTCGCTGCACGCGCAGGAAGCGGCAATCCGACGGGCAATCCGATCTTCATCGTCGGCATGCCCCGGTCGGGCTCGACCCTGCTCGAGCAGATTCTCTCCAGCCATTCGGCGATCGAGGGCACGACCGAACTGCCCGAGTTGATCACGATGGCCCGTGAACTGCGCGCAATGGCGGACAGCGAAGACATCGGCGTCTACGCGGACGTCCTGGCTGCCATGCCCGGGGAATCCCTGCGCGACCTGGGCGAGCGCTACCTCGAGCGGACTCGTGTGCACCGCAAAACGGACCGCCCGCACTTCATCGACAAGATGCCGAACAACTTCCTGCACGTGGCCATGATCCGGCTTGCCCTGCCGAACGCTAAGATCATCGACGCACGCCGACACCCGATGGCCTGCTGTTTCTCGAACTTCAAGCAGCACTATGCCCGCGGCCAGCGCTTCAGCTACGACCTGACGGACGTGGGCCGTTTCTACGCCGATTACGTCAATCTGATGGCCCACTTCGATGCGGTCCTGCCCGGGCACATACACCGGGTCTTCTATGAGCGGCTGGTGGAAGACACCGAGACCGAGGTGCGCCGGCTCTTCGAGTACCTCGGACTGCCGTTCGAGGCCGAATGTCTGCGGTTCTTCGAGAACGAACGGCCGGTGCGAACGGCGAGTTCGGAGCAGGTTCGCCAGCCCATCTATCGGGGCGGGATGGAGCAGTGGCGCCACTACGATGGCTGGCTCGGTGAACTCAAATCTGCACTCGGCCCGGTTCTCGACGCCTACCCAGCGGTGCCGCGGGACCTGGAATGACCCTGTTGCCGCAGTGCAACAATAATATCAGCCGTTTGCAGCGACTTGGAGACAGGCGTAGGCTCAGCGGCCACGGCATCAGGGGGTGAAACTCATGCGGACTCTGCATTCGACTCGAGGCATTACTCGCGCGCTTACGCGCTCGCCCATTGCGACGGCGGTACTGCTGGCGCTGGGGAGCCCGGCGATACACGCGCAGGATACGACGTCGCTCGGTGAAGTGATCGTCACCGCGCAGAAACGTACGGAAAGCCTGCAGGACGTTCCGATCAGCCTCGATGCCATCGGCGAGCAGAAGCTGGAAGAACTGAACATCCAGAACTTCAAGGATTACGTGCAGTTCCTGCCGACCGTGACGGCATCGCCGTCGCTCGGTGCAGGATCAGGCTACAACCAGGTCTACATGCGCGGTGTCGCAACCGGCGGCGACGGCCAGGCGACGCTCTCGGTGCCGAGCGTCGGCACCTACGTCGACGAGCAACCGGTCACGACCGTCCAGGGCAACCTCGACGTCCACCTATACGACATCGCGCGCGTCGAAGCGCTCGCGGGTCCGCAAGGTACGCTGTTCGGCGCGAGCTCGCAGGCCGGCACGATTCGCATCATCACAAACAAGCCGGACCCGTCAGGCTTCGCCGCGGGTTACGGGCTTGAAGCCAACTACGTCGACATGGACGACGTCGGCTACGTCGCCGAGGGCTTCGTCAACCTGCCGGTGGGCGAGAACGCGGCGCTCCGCCTCGTCGGGTGGTCGGTGTCGAGCGCAGGCTGGATGGACAACAAGTTCGCCACACGCACCTACCTGGTCAACCAGGCGGATCCGGGTGACGACTTCGAAACGAGCAACGAAGATTACGTCGCAGACAACTACAACACGATCGACACGCTCGGCGCCCGCGCCGCGCTTGGCATCAACCTGGGCGAGAACTGGACGGTGACGCCCAGCGTCATGTTCCAGACGATGGAGCAGGAAGGCTCCTGGGGCGACGACCTCAACGACGTCCTGGCCAGCGGCAGCCAAGCGGTCGCGCACTTCCGCGACGAGTACGTTGACGACGAGTGGTACCTGGCAGGCGTGACGGTCGAGGGCAAGATCGGCAGCCTCGATGTCGTGTATTCCGGTAACTACCTCAGCCGCGATACGGAAGGCTCGTTCGACTACTCGGATTACTCGTTCTGGTACGACAACGCCTACACGTCCGGCTTCTTCGGCAACCTGTTCTTCGACAACGACGGCAACCAGTTGAACCCGGACGCTTCCTACACAAAGGACGACTACTACAGCAAGTCCAGCCATGAGCTGCGCATCTCCACGCCCCAGGACAAGCGCGTACGGGGCCTGCTCGGGTTCTTCCTGCAGAAGCAGTATCACGACTTCAAGGAATCGTTCGGCAACATCGAGGGCCTCGCTGATGTCATGTCGCTGAACCGGGACGATCCGGACGAGGCGCAGTATCCGGGTGTCGTTTACCTCAACCGGATGGATCGCACCGACCGCGACCAGGCCGTGTTCGCCCAAGTCGCCTTCGACGTCACCGACACGCTGGAAATGTCCCTCGGCGCCCGCTACTTCGAGCCGGAGGTGACACTGAAGGGATTCTTCGGCTTCGGTATCGGATTTACGGAAGCAGGCTGGTCGGGCACGGGCGAGAACCAGTGCAACGTGATCGGCGTGGGCCAGGAAGCCCGCAAGGACATGCCGTGCTTCAACGTGAACAAGCGGATCAAGGAGGACGACAGCGTCTATCGTGCCAACCTCAGCTGGGATGCGAGTGACACGACGCTGCTCTATGCGACCTGGTCCGAGGGCTACCGGCCGGGCGGCGTGCAACGCAACCCCTTCGCCGACAACTACGTGGCGGACTTCCTGACCAACTACGAGCTGGGCTGGAAGACGCGCTTCGCGGACGACCGCCTGCAGTTCAACGGCGCCGTGTTCCTCAACGAATGGGACGAAATCCAGATCGCCTTCCAGGGCGCGAACGGCATCACCCAGGTCGCCAACGGCCCGGACGCCGAGATCCGTGGCGTCGAAGCCCAGCTCGACTGGCTGCCGACCGACAGCCTGCGCCTCGGCATGTCGGTCGCGTACTACGACACCGAGCTCAAGGACGACTATTGCGATCAGGACGACCTCGGAAACTGCGTGAACCTGCTGGCCCCGGCGGGCACTGCGCTTCCGGTCACTCCGGATCTCAAGGGCAATCTGATCGCCCGCTACTCGTTCGGGCTCGGCGGTTTCGATTCGTTCATGCAGGGCGCGGTGGGCTATCAGTCGAGCCGGGCGTCGATCCTGAACGTCAACCACAACGAGCTCTATGGCGACATCCCGTCGAGCACGTTCCTCGATCTCTCCTTCGGCCTGTCCAACGACAAGTATTCGGTCGAGCTCTTCCTGGCCAACGCCACGGACGAGGACGCGCCGATCTACGTGTCGAGCCAGTGCGAACCGGGCACCTGCGGCGTCCAGCCGAAGGCCGTGCAGTACCGGCCGCGCACGATCGGCATCCGGTTCTCGCAGGACTTCTGAGGCAATTCGGACTCGCGATCGAAGGGGCGCCGAAAGGCGCCCCTTTTTTTCAGACGTTCGAATCCGGGAACGACGCCTTGCGCCGGTCCATGTAGTCGATGAGCGCCTCGTCGATGGCGGGATCGAGCGGCGGCTCGACGTATTCCGCGAGCTGTTTTTTCCATTGCTCGTTCGCGCGCGTCGCCATGTCTCTCCGGCCTTCCGCTTCCCATTGCTCGAAGCTGTTGTTGTCGGCGAGCGGCGAGCGATAGAACGCCGTCTCGA
>JALYJS010000122.1 GCA_030799345.1 Pseudomonadota bacterium
CAGATCCCGCTGCACGCCTTCGCGGGAGACATCCGCACCGTAGGACTCGCTGCGCCGGCAGATCTTGTCGATCTCATCGATGAACACGATGCCGTTCTGTTCGGCATTGGTGAGCGCGCGCGTGCGCAGTTCCTCGTCATTGATCATCTTGGAGGCTTCTTCCTCGGTCAGTGCCTTCATCGCCTCGCGGATACGCAGTTTCCGGCTCTTGGTGCGGCCGCTGCCGAGGCCCTGGAACACCTGCTGGAGCTGCTGGGTCATCTCCTCCATGCCGGGCGGTCCCATGATCTCGAGGCCGACGGGCACGGCGCTCACTTCGATTTCGATCTCGCGATCGTCGAGCTGGCCTTCGCGCAGCATCTTGCGGAATTTCTGTCGGGTCTCGTTGCCGTTGGCGGCTTCCGGCACGCCGGGCCCACGCGCCCGCGGCAAGAGCGCGTCCAGTACCCGCTCTTCAGCCGCGTCCGTCGCGCGCGGCCGGACCTTTGCGATCTCTTCCTCGCGCGTGATCTTGACCGAGACGTCCACGAGTTCCTTGACGATGGAATCCACTTCGCGGCCGACGTAGCCGACCTCGGTGAACTTGGTCGCCTCGACCTTGATGAAAGGCGCGCGCGCAAGCTTCGCCAGGCGCCGCGCAATCTCGGTCTTGCCGACGCCGGTCGGACCGATCATCAGGATGTTCTTTGGCGTGATCTCCTGACGCAGCGGCTCGTCCACCTGCATGCGCCGCCAGCGGTTGCGCAGCGCGATCGCGACCGAACGTTTGGCCGCGGCCTGACCGACGATGTGCTTGTCCAGTTCCTGGACGATCTCCCGTGGGGTCATCGTTTCCATGATTCAGCCCGTCGTGAGTTCGTCGATGACGACATTGCGGTTGGTGTAGATGCAGATGTCGGCGGCGATGCCGAGCGAGCGTTCGACGATGGTGCGCGCATCGAGCTCCGTGTTCGCATACAAGGCACGCGCGGCGGCGAGCGCGAACGGGCCGCCGGAGCCGATCGCCATCACCGACTCCTCGGGTTCGATGACGTCGCCGTTGCCGGAGACGATGAAAGACGATTGGGTGTCGGCGACACAGAGCAGGGCCTCGAGCCGGCGCAGCGCGCGGTCCATGCGCCAGTCCTTGGCGAGCTCGATCGCGGCGCGCGTCAGGTTGCCGTATTTCTCGAGCTTGCCTTCGAAGCGCTCGAACAGCGTGAAGGCATCCGCGGTACCGCCCGCGAATCCGGCCAGCACCTTGCCGTCATACAGGCGCCGGACCTTACGGGCGTTGCCTTTCATGACGGTGTTGCCGACGGTGACCTGCCCGTCCCCGCCCATCGCGACGGTATTGCCGCGGCGGACCGAGAGAATCGTCGTACCATGGGGATCGAAGCCGGTATTACTCATGGGGATCAGTTACTTGCGCCTTCTGGCGCGCGGGTGTGATTCGTCGTAGATGCGGGCCAGGTGCTGGAAATCAAGGTGCGTGTACACCTGTGTCGTACTGATGTCCGCATGACCCAGAAGTTCCTGCACACCGCGCAGGTCGCGGCTCGATTCGAGCAGGTGCGTGGCGAAGGAGTGGCGCAGCAGATGCGGATGCAGCGGGACGCCGAGGCCCGCGGCGGTCGCCCAGCGGCCGATGCGTTTCTGGATCGCGCGGGCGCCGAGGCGCTCGCCGCCGTGGCCGACGAATAGCGCCGCGCCACTTTTCGCGATGCCGGCGCGATCGGTGAGCCAGGCACGAAGCGCGATGATCGCCTGTTTGCCGACCGGCAGGATGCGCGTCTTCGAACCTTTGCCCAGCACGCGCACCGTGCGGTCGGCCAGATCGAGATCCGCGACGTCGAGGCCCGCCAGCTCCGCCAGCCGCAGCCCCGATGAGTACAGCAGCTCCAGCATCGCGTGATCGCGGCGCTGCAACGCATCGGATGCCGGGCGGCTGAGCAGGCTTGCGACCTGGTCCACGTCGAGCGTCTTCGGCAGGCGCTTGCCGGCTTTCGGTGCACGGATCTCCGCGGCCGGGTTCGACTTGATGGCGCCTTCGCGTATCAGGTAATTGAAGAAACCGCGGAGCGCCGACAGCCTGCGCTGGACACTGCGCGGGCCGAGCCCGTCGCGGTGTTCGCGGGCGGCAAAAGTGCGGATGTGGAAATTGTCGAGCTGCTTCCAGCTGCCGATGCGCTCGCCGTCGCAATACGCGGTCAGCGCCGCGAGGTCGCGGCGATAGGCGGCTTCGGTGTGCGGCGAAAGCCGGCGCTCGGTCCGCAGATGGGCCAGGTAACGTCCAATCCAGGCGGCCGCGCCCGCCTGCATCAATCCCCGGCGAGGGCGGCGGTGATGAGTTCCCCGACGTGCGTGAGGAAATCCGTGCTCATGGTCGGATTGAAGCGGTGCGGATCGTTCGAGCCGCAGGCGAGAAGCCCGAGACTGCCCTTTGTGCCCAGCGGCACCAGTGCGACCGAGCCCACTTCCCCGGCATCCGTGCCGAACAGGAACTCGCGCTGCGAATCGCGCAACTGACCGCACCGGGGCTTGCCGGAAGTGAACAGGGTCTCGAAAGTCTTCAGTGCCGGCGTATCCGCCGCGACGACGCGCAGGAACCGGCTCTCGGCGACACCGGCTGGCGCGCCGGCGGACGTCAGCACCAATACGGACTGGCCGGCATCGAAGTCCTCGCGCAGCGCTGCCTCGATCGCGGCGATGGCGCCCTCGTGGCCCTCGGATGCAATCAACCGGCGCGCCATACCGAGCACCCGCGTGCTCAGCATGTCGTTTTCCCTCGCAACGTCCACGAAATCCTTCACCTTTCGTTCGAGCTGGCGGTTGCGTTCGCGCAGTACCTCGACCTGGCGTTCGACCAGCGAAACGGTGGTGGCGCTGCCGCGCGTATCGGGCAGGCGGATCTTCGCGAGCAACTGCGCGTGCCGGTCGAAGAATTCTGGCGTCGCCGCCAGGTAGGAAGCGACGGATTCCTCGTCAACCTCGGCGATCTCAACGCCGCGAACCGGTCGTGTCGTCATAGCGTGACTTCTCCCTCGAATGCCGTTACCGCCGGGCCCGTCATCCAGATCGGCTCGCCGGGACCTTTCCATTGTATGTCGAGCCGGCCGCCCGGGAGGTCGACTCGCACATTTTCGTCCAGCAGGCCGTGGCGGCGGCCGACCGCCACCGCCGCGCAGGCCCCGGTGCCGCAGGCCCGGGTCTCGCCGGTGCCCCGTTCGTGCACGCGCAGCCGGATGTGACCGCGGTCAACGACTTCCATGAAGCCGACATTGGTGCGCTTGGCAAAGCGGGAATGATTCTCCACCGCGGGGCCTAGAGTGTCCACG
>JALYJS010000135.1 GCA_030799345.1 Pseudomonadota bacterium
TTTTCATGGCGACGGTTGCCATGGGACTGTATTCCCGCCGGCTGCGCGCCGGATCCGGCGGCCTGCTGCTGCGCTTCAGCATCGCTCTGCTGGCAACGCTCGTATTCATGGCGCTCCTGTTCTACGCGCTGCCCAGCCTGTTTCTTGGCCGCGGCCTGCTTGGGCTTTCCGCCATCCTGGTATTCGCAGGTTTCGTCTGTACTCGACTTGCGTTCAAGAAGCTTTGCGACGAGAAGTTGTTCAAGCGCAAATTGCTCGTGTACGGCACCGGACGCCGCGTTACCGGGCTTTCGCAACTGCGACGTAGCACGGATCGCGGTAGTTTTGACATCGTGGGCTACCTGTCGGTCAGCAACGATGCCGATGTAATTCCAAAGGAACTGTGGATCAACTCGAAAAAACCGCTGCTCGAGCTCTGCATGGAACTGGATGTGGACGAAATCGTCGTCGGAATTGACGATCGCCGGATCGAATTTCCGGTGGAGCCGCTGCTTGCCTGCAAATTGAAGGGCATCGTGGTGACGGACGCCATTGATTTCCTCGAGAGAGAGGCGGGAAAAATCCGACTCGATGCCTTGAGTTCCACGTGGTTCCTGTTCGGCCCCGGTTTCACCCGGTCGCGGCTGACGGAAGCGGGCGCACGGCTGCTTGATATCCTGGGCAGTGCGACTCTTCTGATGCTGAGTTGGCCCATCATGCTGTTGGCGGCGGCGGCAATCGCCATCGAAGACGGTCCATTCAAACCCGTCTTTTACCGCCAAACCCGCGTGGGTCGCTACGGCCGGAAATTCCAGATCGTGAAGTTCCGCAGCATGAACGTCGATGCCGAAACGGTCGGGCGCGCCGTGTGGGCGCAGAAAGAGGACCCACGCATCACGCATGTCGGCAGCGTGCTGCGCAGGTTCCGCGTCGATGAGTTGCCGCAACTTTGGAACGTGCTGACGGGGGACCTCAGCCTCGTGGGTCCGCGGCCCGAGCGACCGGAGTTCGTTGAGACCCTGGATCAAGAAATTCCGTATTACCGTGAACGGCACAGCGTCAAGCCCGGCATCACGGGATGGGCGCAACTGTGTTATCCGTACGGATCGTCAACTCACGATACCCGCGAGAAGCTTCAGTACGACCTGTACTACATCAAACACCGCAGTGTCATCATCAACCTGATGATTCTCATGCTGACGGTAGAGGTAATTCTTCTGGGCAAGGGCGGACGTTGAATCGTAAAGGAGGCCGAGTGTTTATAGCTGACAAGGAGGTTTTGCGCTGGATCCGGCGATTCGCGCCGCTTGTGATGCTGGCCGCACTGTCCAGCGCCCCGGTCGGCGCGCAGCAGCCGATGAGCGCCCAGGATTATGTCATCGGGCCAGGCGATTCACTGCAGATCTTCGTGTGGCGAAATGCAGAGTTGTCGACCACTGTCCCGGTACGGCCCGACGGCAAGATTTCAACGCCGCTGGTCGAAGATGTTGTCGCGGTCGGCAAGACGCCATCGCAGCTTGCACGCGACATCGAAGTCATTCTCACCGAGTACATCCGCTCCCCGAAAGTAAACGTGATTGTCGCCACCGCGCTCAGCGCGAGCAGCCAGATCAGGGTAGTTGGCCAGGCAGCCAATCCGCGGGCCCTGCCATACCGGGACGGACTGACGGTCCTGGACGTCATCATCGACGTCGGCGGCCTCGGCGAGTTTGCGGCCGGTAACCGGGCGAAACTGGTACGCCGGAACGCCGACGGCAGCCATGAGAACATCAAGGTACGGCTGGAGGATCTTCTGGAAGACGGAGATATGTCTCAAAACCTCGCCGTGCAACCGGGGGATGTGCTGATCATTCCCGAGTCCCGGTTCTGACCGGGCGGTACGCTGATTGCTCGCTTTGAAAACACAGGAGTAGTTGGGAGTGCGGGAAACAGTCGAATATCTGGTGTCGGAAGTCCGGTCGGCCTGGCGGTTCCGCTGGATCGCGATCCTGGCCGCCTGGACGATTTGCGTGCTCGGCTGGATCGGAGTCTTGCTGATCCCCGGGAGATACGACACGGCTGCGCGGGTCTATGTCGACACCACATCGGTGTTGCGGCCGTTGCTCGAAGGTCTGGCAGTCGCGCCGCGCACGTCGAGCGAAGTGGAAATGGTGCGGCGCGTGCTGCTGGCACGTCCGCGCCTGGAGCAGGTGATTGACGAGACGGCGCTGAAGGAGCGCGCACGCACACCCCTGCAACGGGC
>JALYJS010000136.1 GCA_030799345.1 Pseudomonadota bacterium
TCTCGGACCCGACCATCCTGCACGCCGTCGACGAGATCAAGTTCCAGACCGGCCTCGCCATCGAGGCGGTGGTGGTCGAGGACGACAAACTCCAGCGCGCCGTGCAGAAGGCGATCGAGCAGGTCGACCACCAGATGCCGACGCTCGGCGGGGGCGACGATGACTTCGACCTCGACAACCTCGACACCGCTCGCGCAGATGAAGCGATGGAGTCAGATTCCTCCCGCGACGACGTAGAGGACGCGCCGATCGTCCGCTTCGTCAACAAGATCATGCTGGATGCGATCCGGAAAAGCGCCTCGGACATCCATTTCGAGCCCTACGAGAAGTACTACCGGATCCGGCTCCGCATCGACGGCGTGCTGCGCGAAATCGCCCAGCCGCCGGTACAACTCGCAACCAAGCTCGCCGCGCGCCTCAAGGTGATGTCGCGGCTCGACATCGCGGAGCGGCGCGTGCCGCAGGACGGCCGCATCAAGATGCGGCTTTCGAAGAACCGCTCAATCGATTTCCGCGTCAGCAGCTGCCCGACGCTCTTCGGCGAAAAGATCGTGCTCCGCATCCTCGACGCGAGCACGGCGATGATGGGCATCGACGCGCTCGGTTACGAGGGCTTTCAGAAGGAGCTCTACCTGAAGGTGCTTGCGAAGCCGCAGGGCATGATCCTCGTGACGGGCCCGACCGGCAGCGGCAAGACCGTATCGCTCTACACCGGCCTCTCGATCCTGAATGTCGAGGACACCAACATCTCGACTGCCGAGGACCCGGCAGAAATCGTGTTGCCCGGCGTCAACCAGGTGAACGTAAACCCGAAAGTCGGGCTCACCTTCGCCTCGGCGCTCCGCGCCTTCCTCCGCCAGGACCCGGACGTCATCATGGTCGGCGAGATTCGCGACCTCGAGACGGCGGAGATCGCGATCAAGGCGGCACAGACGGGCCACTTGGTCCTCTCGACGCTGCACACGAATGACGCGCCCCAGACGCTGACCCGCATGGTCGACATGGGCGTGAAGCCCTATGCGATCGCGACCTCGGTCAGCCTCATCATCGCGCAGCGCCTGGCGCGGCGCCTGTGCCCGAACTGCAAGCAGCCGCTCGACCTGCCGCACGAGGCACTGCTCCGCGAAGGCTTCACGGAGGAGCAGATCGCGACCACGGGGTTCAAGGTCTACAAGCACGTTGGCTGCTCGCAGTGCACCGACGGCTACAAGGGCCGGATCGGCATTTACGAGGTATTGCCGGTCACGGAGGCCATCGGCCGGATCATCCTGGAGGGGGGGAGCGCCCCCCATATCCGTGACCAGGCCCGCAAGGACGGGATCTGGGACCTGCGCACGGCGGGCCTCAAGAAGGTCCGGGACGGCATGACCACCCTCGAAGAAGTCAACCGCGTCACAGTTGAGTGATTCCCCCGGGCGTTAACATCCGGAAGTCAAGGTAGAGGACGACCGACACCATGCCGCCGACCGCCACCGCAGCCGCCAGAGACATCCCATTCAGGTGGGAAGGCAAGGACCGCAAGGGAAACAAGATCCGCGGCCGCATACTTGCGGTCAGCGAGCAGGACGCGCGCGCGGACCTGCGCCGCCAGAATATCGTCCCGACCAAGGTTCGCAAGCAGACGACCCTGTTCAGCACGGGCGGCAAGCCGAACCCCCTGGACATCGCAATCTTCAGCCGCCAACTCGCGACCATGCTCGCGGCGGGCATTCCGCTCGTGCAGGCCTTCGAGATCGTCGGCGTCGGTCACGAAAAGCCGTCGATGCAGAAGCTGATCCTCGACATCAAGACGAACATCGAGGGCGGTAGCTCGCTGCACGAGTCGCTCGCCAAGCACCCGCTCTACTTCGACGACTTGTACGTCAATCTCGTCGAGGCCGGCGAACAGGCTGGCGCACTCGAGTCCTTGCTCGACAAGGTCGCGACCTACAAGGAAAAGACCGAGGCCCTCAAGAAGAAGATCAAGAAGGCGCTTTTCTATCCGGCCGCTGTGCTAGCGGTCGCCGTCATAGTCACTATGATCCTCCTGCTCTTCGTGATCCCGCAATTCGAGGCGCTGTTCAAGGGCTTCGGCGCGGACCTGCCGGCGTTCACGCGCGCCGTCATTGACCTCTCGAAATTCGTCCAGACGCAAGGCTGGTGGATGGGCGCCCTGTTTGTGGGCGGCGTCGTCTTCTTCCTGCACATGAAAAAGCGCTCGGCAGCGCTCCGGCATTTCATCGACCGCTTGATGCTCAAGATTCCGATCATCGGCCCGATCCTCGTGAAGGCCGCAATCGCGCGCTACGCGCGCACGCTCTCGACTATGTTCTCGGCCGGCGTGCCGCTCGTCGAGGCCATGGAGTCGGTCGCCGGCGCGACCGGCAATATCGTCTATGAG
>JALYJS010000147.1 GCA_030799345.1 Pseudomonadota bacterium
CACCGGGAGCGGCGCCCGCCGGGGCCGCCCCTGGCGCCGCGCCAGGCGCCGCGCCGGCCGCGAAGGACGACAAGGGCGCCAAGAAGGGCGACGGGAAGAAGTAAGGCGTTTTGGCCGGACTTCCGCTGCAACTGGTCGTCGGGCTCGGCAATCCGGGCGCCGAACACGAGGACACGCGCCACAACGCGGGCTTCTGGTTCGTCGACGAACTGGCGCGCCGGCACGATCTGCGCCTGAAGCCGGAGCGGCGCTACAACGCCGAGGCCGGCCGCGGGGAAATTGCGGGCTTGCCGCTGTGGTTCCTGAAGCCGATGGGCTACATGAATCGCAGCGGCCAGTCCGTGCGCGCATTCTGCGACTACCTGCAATTGCCGCCGGACCAGGTGCTGATCGTGCACGACGAACTCGACCTGCCGCCGGGCGTGGCGCGCCTGAAAAGGGGCGGCGGTGCGGGCGGGCACAATGGGATGAAGGATGTCATTGCGCACCTCGGCGAGGACTTCTGGCGGTTGCGGCTGGGAATCGGGCATCCGGGTCATCGTGAACTGGTGATCGGATACGTGCTCGAGCGGCCCGGTGCCGTCGAAGAAAGGCTGATGCGGGAAGCGATTGAACTCGCGGTCGCGGAGTTTCCGCGGCTGCTCACGGAAGGCGCCGAGAAGATGATGAACCGACTGCACACGTCGCCGCCCGAAGCTTCCGCCTGATGGGTATCCGCTGTGGCATCGTCGGGCTGCCGAACGTCGGCAAGTCCACGCTATTCAATGCGCTGACCCGCGCCGGCATCGCCGCCGAGAACTACCCGTTCTGCACCATCGATCCGAACGTCGGCATCGTGCCGGTACCGGACCCGCGACTCGCCGAGCTCGCGGCGATCGCGAAGCCCGAGAAAATCGTGCCGACGACCATCGAGTTCGTGGACATCGCGGGCCTGGTCGCCGGCGCGTCCCAGGGCGAGGGTCTCGGCAACAAGTTCCTTGCGCACATCCGCGAAGTGGATGCTATTGCGCACGTCGTTCGCTGTTTCGGCGATCCGGACGTCGTGCACGTTTCCGGGCGTGTGGATCCGGCCTCCGATGTGGAGATCATCAATACCGAGCTGGCACTGGCCGACCTCGAAACCGTCGAGCGCGCGCTGCAGCGCGCCGACAAGGCGGCCAAGGCGATGGACAAGGACGCGATCCGCTGGCGGGAATCGCTGAAACGCATGCGCGAGCAACTCGATGGCGGCGCGCCCGTGCGCGCGATGGCGCTGGACGCATTCGAGCGCGAACGTCTGCGCGAACTGTCGCTCCTGACCGCAAAGCCCGTCATGTACGTCGCCAATGTCGACGAGGGCGGATTCACCGGCAATCCCTGGGTCGATGCGCTGACCGGGCTCGCGCGCGCGGAAGGAGCAGAGGTCGTGACCGTCTGCGCCGCCATCGAGTCCGAGATCTCGCTGCTCGATGAGGCGGACCGTGCGGCGTTCCTGGCCGACCTCGGGCTCGCGGAGCCAGGGCTCGACCGCATCATACGGGCAGGCTACCGGCTGCTCGGCCTGCTGACTTTCTTCACGGCCGGCCCGAAGGAAGTACGTGCCTGGACGGTGCGCGCAGGTTCGACCGCGCCCCAGGCGGCTGGAGTCATCCACACGGATTTCGAGCGCGGCTTCATCCGCGCCGAGACGATCGCATTTACCGACTTTGTCGCAGGCAAGGGCGAGGCGGGCGCGCGCGAGGCGGGCAGGCTGCGGCTCGAAGGCAAGGACTACGTCGTGCGCGAAGCCGACGTCATGCATTTCCGCTTCAATGTGTGAAGGCGGTCGGTGAGCAGTACCGGTAAGCTAGCAGCTCAATCCGCACGGGAATCCCAATTGCCCGATTCCAGCCAATCCACTGAGTCCATGGCACCGTGCGGCCGGCTGCCGCTGTTCAATGTGGTGGGGTTCACCGGCCATCGGCAGCTCGCCAGCGAGGCGGACGCGGCCATTGCGATCCGCGAAGCGCTGCAATCCCTGCAAAACGAGATCCCGGGCGAATGGATCGCATTGTCTTCGATTGCCGATGGCAGCGATCAGCTGTTCGCGCAACAGGCGCGCGCCCTCGGCCTGTCGTGGCATGCGATCCTGCCCCTGCCGCGCTCGGAGTTTGCCCAGGATTTCACGCCTTCCGAGTGGACTGCCGTGGAAGAGGCCCTGGCCGCCGCGGATCATGTGCGCGTCATTAATAATGACAACGGCGACCGCAACGAATCCTATCTCGATTGCGGCATCGAAACGGTCAATGGCGCGGACGTGCTGCTTGCCGTCTGGGATGGTGATCCGGCGCGAGGCAAAGGCGGCACCGCCGATGTCGTCGAGTATGCCCGGTCGGTCGGCAAGCCATTGATGATCATCGATGGCGACAGTCTCGAGATCCGGAAGGAAAACTGGGGCAGGCTCGCGCCCGGCGACCCGGTTCTTGCCGACCTGAACGAACTGCCGGATGCCTCGAACGCCTGGTCGGAGAATCCCTTCAAGGCGCCGGATGCGGTCTTCCTCTTTCAGCAGAAGTGTGACCACCACGCGACTCACGGCGCGCCGGAGTTCCGGCGGCTGATCGTCGCCACGGTCATGGCGCACGTCGCCGCGACGATTACTGCTGCGATAGTCGTGGGCTATGGGCTGCACCTGCTCCCACTTCCCTGGCTCGAACTTTCGTGCATCACCTTCGCTCTGGTAGCGGCGCTGGTGGTGCGTGGCAAAATGCACTCGCACCACAGCTGGGTGCGCTGCCGGCTGGCTGCCGAGTTCTGCCGCTCGGCACTCGCAACCTGGGGTCTTCCGCGAGCTGCGCCGCTGTTGCAGGACCTGGATCCCGCGGGTGCCAGCGGTCTCGCACGGTCGCTTTATATCCTCCACACGCGCTCATCCGCGGCGCGACCCATACCGATTGAGGAATTCAAGCGGATTTATCTCGAGAAGAGGATCGACGACCAGCTTGCCTACTACGACCGGCAGGTCAGTCGCGCGCTGCCGCTGTACAAGCGCCTGATTGCCGGCTTCTGGACCGCTACCGTCCTCGCGCTGGCGAGCACTGCGTTCTATGCCATCACCCGCACGCTGCACCTGGACCTGCCGCCCTGGATCGAGGGAACGACCTACCGGTTCCTGCCAATCGCCTTGCCGGCATTGGCGGCAGCGGCCATCTCCGTCATCTCGATCAATGACCTGCAACGACGCGTGGCGCGTTATGAGCAAATGCGAGACCTGCTCCAGGCCAGCCGCAAGCAAGTCGCCTCGTGCCGGACGTGGAACAGCCTGGAGCACGTCGTGCTGAAGACGGAGCGCGCGCTGCTGCAGGAGGTGATCGAGTGGCATTCCATCAGGAGTTTCGGCGAGTCGCATTGACGCGCAATCGATGAACACACCGTTCAAGTACCGCGCCTTCATCAGCTATAGCCACAGCGACGAGAAATGGGCTCAGTGGCTGCACCGTAGCCTGGAAACTTACCGGTTGCCCAAGCACCTGGTCGGCACGCAGACCGAGTTCGGACCGGTGCCGCAACGATTCACGCCGGTATTCCGCGACCGCGATGAACTGGCCACCGCGACCAACCTTGGCGCGACGCTGATCAATGCACTGGAGCAATCGGCTTGCCAGATCGTGATCTGCTCGCCGAAGGCCGCGCAGTCGCGCTGGGTCAACGAGGAAATCCTTACCTTCAAGCGACTGGGGCGTGAGCACCGCGTCTTCTGCCTGATCGTCGCCGGCGAACCGGGCGCTTCCGCGGATCCCCGGCTGGCCAGGCTCGAATGCTTTCCGCGCGCGCTGATACACAAGCTGGATGCCGACGGGCAGCTGACCGAGGAGCGCAGCGAGCCGATCGCGGCGGACGTGCGACCGCAGAAAGATCGCAAGCGCGATGCCCTGCTCAAGCTGCTCGCCGGCATGCTGGGCATCGGCCTCGACGAACTCAAGCGACGGGAGGCCCGCCGCCGGCAGCGCCGCATGCTGGCGCTCGTGTCTGCATCGGTCACCGGCATGGTGATTACATCGACGCTCGCGGCGACCGCCTGGATCGCCCGCAACGAGGCCGAGCGCCAGCGCTTACAGGCAGAGAAAGAAGCCGAGACGGCGAGACAGGTCACGCGATTCATCGTGGACATGTTCAAGATCGTCGATCCCAGCGAGGCACGGGGGAGCGAGATTACCGCCCAGGTGATCCTCGACAAGGGCGCAGCCCGCATCGACGCGGAGCTGGCGGACGAGCCGGCCGTCCAGGCGACGCTGCTGGACACCATGGGAACGCTCTATACGAGCCTGGGCCTCTATCGCAGCGCGATTCCGCTCGCCCGCAAGTCCGTCGAAAAGCGCAGGTTGCTGGGCGGCGACAATGACGTGGCGCTTGCCGAAAGCCTGGCGCACCTCGGTGAGGCCCTCGCGCGCACGGATTATGTCGAGGCCGCGAAGCACCTCGAAGAAGCACTGGTCATCCAGCGGGCCACGCTCGGCAAGTGGCACGCGGACGTCGCGGACACCCTGTCGGCGCTGGCCGACGTGATGTCGTACACCGGCGAATACGCCAAGGGCCAGCAACTGATCGAAGAGGCCCTGCAGATCCGCCGCAGACTGTATGGCGAAGTTCACGCCGACGTCGCGCAAAGCCTGGGCGACCTCGGCGTCAACTTTGGCGAGCGCGGCGACTTCAATCAGGCGGAGATCTACCTGCGCCAGGCACTGGATCTGCAGCGCAAGCTGCACGGCGACCTGCATCCGGATCTTGCGGAAGCGATGAACAATCTCGCCTGGGCCATGCAGGGACTCGGTCGATTCGACCAGGCCGAGCCGCTGCATCGTGCGGCGCTGGACATGAATAGAAAGCTCCTGCCCGAAGTGAATGCGGAACTCGCGGTCGGGCTCAACAACGTTGCGTTTGACCTCGAGATGCGAGGCGACTATCGCGGGGCCGAAGAGGCCTATCGCGAGTCGCTCGAGATGAATCGCAAGCTTTACGACGACGAGAGCCATCCCGACATTGCGATCGGCATGAGTAATCTCGCTTTCATACTCGATGCGAAAGGCGATCGCCCGGGAGCGATCAAGCTCCTGCGCGAGTCGATCGATATGAGCCGGCTCGAACTCGGCGCCGAGCATCCTGACGTCGCGGGTGGCGCAACCAACCTGGCCAACTGGCTGATCGCGTCAGGCGAATACGAGGAAGCATCGCAACTGCTCGACGAAGCCCTCGCGATCCGTCGCAAGGTGCTCGGCAGCGAGCATCCGCAGGTCGCGAGCACCCTGTCGGTGCAGGCTAACCTGCTGGTAGCGCGCGCGAGCTACGACGAAGCACTCGAGGCCGCGATCGAGGCACTCGAAATCCTCGCGCTCAGGCTGCCCGATGATCACTGGCAGGTGGCGATGGCCAAGAACGCCCAGGGTGCGGCGCTCACGGGGCTCGGACAGTATCCGGAAGCCGAGAAGCTGCTGCTCGCCAGCCAGCCGGCCCTGGCGGGTTCGCCGATTCCCGACTTGCCGGAGCGCGGCCGTGCGCGGTTGGCGGAGCTCTACACCGCCTGGGGCAAGCCGAAGGAGGCTGCAAAGTACTCCCGGTAGGGCCGGGCCCCTTGTTCACATAAGGCGGTTGCCCGGGCCCCCGTCACGTCCAAAGTCATGTGCGCGCAATTTCAGACGCATATACTCTTTGCCGGCTGGTTGCTGAGCCGGGGCCAGGGGATTCGGACGCGGCTGAGACTGCGCCGATAATAAAGAATCGAAGGAGACAGGCATGTCGCGACTGACGATGGTGCACGCGGTCCTCGTGGCCGCGGCCGTGTTCGGTTTGTCCCTGGCCGGGAGTGCCAACGCCCAGCAAGTCATCACGATTGACGCGGCTGCCCTCGATACGGCCGGTTGTTTCGGGCAGCCCGCCTGCACGGTGGAAGGCGTCCAGTTGGCTGCCAGCAGCCCCAACGTTCTCGCAAAGAAGACCCTCAACGGCGCTTCCGGATTTGGCGTGAGTGGCGGCGCCTCGGGAAATGAAATTGATATCGGCGAAACCCTGGGGGTCGCAATTGGCGCGGCGCGCAACGTGCGCTCGATCCAGTTCCTGTTTCTCTTTAATGGCCCCGAGTTTGGCGATCGCGCTGAAGTGGCGAGCGTGGTTGTCGACGGCACGACGACGTACACCCTTGCGGTGTCCAGCACTGCCGACAATGTGGCCGCCTGGAGCGGCCCCGGAACGGTAACCAATTGCGGCGCGACGACGGCTGCGGGGACCGGTTGCTTCATCGTCACCGATCCGTTCCCGGAGGCCGTCAGCGAACTCGAATTTGGCGCGGCCGCGGGCGGCACGCCTTTTGGCGGCGCAGGCAACAGCAATTCGGACTACTCGATAGGATCCATCGCGATCGATACGCAGATCATCGTCGAACTTCAGAACTGCGGAGGCCCCCAGGGCTGCCCGATCACGAACGGCTTCAGCTTCAATTCCATGAATGCAAGCAATTCGAGTGGGTCCACCCAGGCCGTCGTGATTCCGGTCACGCTGCCGGACTGCCGGTACATTCCGAGAACCTGCCTCGACCAGCTTGGGCTGGACGGCGCTACGCCAGCCACGGAAGATGCGGCGCGTGCGGCCCTGATCGATCTGGACGTGATCCTGTCGCTGGATTCTGGTCCCAACAAGTTGCACCCCGCAGCGCAATTGCTGAATGTCACGCCGCTGTTGCCGGCGGAGGTCACCTCGCTATTCGAGCCCACCGGGCTGCCGCGGCTCTACATCGGTTCGCGGTGGAAGGCCCAGTCAGTCAACCTCCACTGGTTCGATGCCTATTTCTTCAAGACCGATAGCGGCCTCCAGTTCACCAACGTCTTCGAGGGGTTGATCGACGTTTCGGAGCTGACAGGCGACGAGCTCGGGTGCTTCCCCGATCTCAATGACTTGCTGGCCTGGGACGTGATCACGACCGCCTCGGAACTGGCCAAGAGCGTCAGCGGACGCTACATCGACACGATCCTCAACACTGGATGCATCAATCCGACGAAAGTCTCCGGCACCCGCCTTTCGCTTTATTCGATCAACCTCGAAATGGCCAAGGACACGTACGGGCCGACGATTACCAGCAAAAAGCCGAAAGTCACCGAGAATAACGATGCGGTGTTTGCGAGGCTCGTCGCGTCACTGTGGAAGGACCTCGGCGACATTCGCGCCAACTACGCGTGCAAGCAGGCCGATCCGGTGCCGTCCGGGGGCCAGGCACCGCTGGCACCCGCGTTGTGCAAGACGCTCGCATCGCTCTGGTCGCAGACTGATCGCAAGGTCGTGGCTTGCGTCGATGCGACCTTCAATCCGATCACGGGTTACGCCTACGGGATTTGCCAACAGGCGCGCGATTACGTCGATGGTTTCAAGGCGGCGTTGCCGGCAACGACCTCGCGTCCCGACCCCTACAATCGCCTCGGCGAGCTCCACGGACGCGTCGCGGCGTTCAAGCACGTCTGGGACGATCGCTTCCTGCCGTCGATCGATCTCGCCGGCTTCTGCCGCGAGCGGGGGACTTGCGCGCCCTGAGCGCTACGCCATACCGCCGAGAGCCACGGTAATCGCCTGGCCGTTGACGCCGCCGGAGGCGTCGCTGCACAGGAACAGGATCACCTCGGCAACTTCGCGCGGGTCCAGCACGCGGTTCTGCGGATACATGGCGGCGCGCTCGCGCC
>JALYJS010000155.1 GCA_030799345.1 Pseudomonadota bacterium
GGCTGGAAGCGGTGAAGGTCGCCGCACTCGCGCTCATCCTCGGCTTCGCGGCGGCGCACGACGGCTATGCGCAGGAATACCCCGCTAAGCCGATCCGGCTCATCATCTCCTCCTCGCCAGGCAGCGGCGTCGACACCATCGCGCGAGCCGTCGCGCAGCGCATGAGCGAGGCGCTCGGCGTGCAGATCATCCCGGATAACCGCGCGGGCGGCGGCGGCACTATCGGCGTGCAGGCCGTGGCCAAAGCGCCCGGAGACGGCTACACGCTGCTCATGGGCGCTCCATCGTTCACCGTCAACGCGACGCTGGTCAAACCACCGCCCTACGAGTTTCCGCGCGATTTCGCAGCCATCGGACAGGCGACCACGGCACCGTACATCGTCGTCGTGCATCCTTCGCTGCCCGTGAAGAGCGTGAAGGAGCTGATCGCACTCGCAAAGGCGCGGCCCGGCCAGCTCAATTTCGGTTCCGGCGGCACCGGCAATTCGACGCATCTCACCGGCGAATACTTCAAGCACCTCACGCAGACCAATATCGTGCACGTCCCTTACAAGGGCTCCGGACCCGCGGTCGTCGATCTCCTCGGCGGGCACATCCAGCTCATGTTCGCGAACCTCGTTGCGGTGCTCCCCAACGTGAAGTCGGGGAAGCTGCGCGGGCTCGCGACGACCGGTGCGGTGCGGCCGCGCGCGCTGCCCGAAATACCGACCGTGGTCGAAGCCGGAGTGCCCGGCTACGTCATGACCTCGTGGTTCGGCCTTCTTGCGCCGCGCGGGACGCCGCCGGAAGCGATCACGAAGTTGAATGGCGTGCTCGTGAAGGTGATGCAGGAGCGCGACATGGCCGAGAAGGTAGCGGCCGATGGCGCCGACCCCGCGCCGAGCCGCCCCGACGAATTCGCGCGGCTGATCGCCGCCGAGTTGAAGGTCTGGGCGCAAGTCATCAGGATCGCCAACGTACAGCCGGATCGATGAAAGGAAACCGCCATGCCTGCCGCACGCATAACGCCCGATCTCGAGATGCACTACGAGGTCGACGACTACACCGATCCGTGGACCCAGCCCGAAACCGTGCTTCTGCTGCACGGAAACGCCGAGAGCGCCGCAATGTGGTTCGGCTGGGTTCCGACGCTCGCCCGGCATTTCCAGGTTGTGCGAACAGACATGCGGGGCTTCGCGCGCTCGACGCCGATGCCGCGCGATTACAAGTGGACGCTCGACCGCGTGATCGACGATTTCGTGGGTCTGATGGATCAATTGAAGATCGAGCGTTTCCATCTCGTTGGCGCCAAGATCGCGGGCACGATCAGCCGCCGCTTCGCCGCGCGTTTTCCCGAGCGCGTGCAGACCCTGACCCTGGTCGGCGTGCCGCCCGCGCGCCGCGAGCACAAGCCCGGCGTGCTCGATACCTGGGTGAAGCTGATCGAAAAGGAAGGCGTTGAAGCATGGGCGCGCTCGACGATGGGAAGCCGTCTCGGATCGAGCTTTCCGCGCGAAGGCCATGAATGGTGGGCGAAGTTGATGGGACGAACACCCGTATCCACCCAGCTCGGCTTCGTCCAGACGATACCCGGCTGGGACGTCTCCGACGACCTCGCCCGCATCAAGTGTCCCACGCTCGTCATCACCACCGAAGAAAGCGGCCTCGCATCGGTCGAGAACACGCGGGCGTGGCAGGAAAAGATTCCGAACTCGACCCTGCTCGCGCTGCCCGGCGATTCGTTTCACGTTGCAGTCACCGATTCGGCGCGTTGCGCGAGCGAGACGCTCGATTTCATCAGGCGCTCCGCCAAGGGGAAGGAGGCACGCGCATGACGCATGGCCGGGTGGAGGTTTTTTCGAACTCAACCAACTGGAGGTCCCTGTGGCAAGACTACCTTTAGCAAGCCGGGAGAACGTTCCCGAAGACCAGCGTGCCGCTTTCGACGAGCTCGTCAAAGGCTACGGAGCCGTCCCTCGTCACGGCCCTTCCTCCGTGATCATCAACGTGCCCAAGGCGCAGCAGCTCGTGAATGCCCTGAACAAGTATCTGCGGACCGAATCGTCGCTCCCGAAAAAGATCCAGGAGCTTGCGATGCTGGTCACGGCGCGTGAGAACGATTGCCAGTACATCTGGAACGCGCATGCGGCATCGGCGCGCGCCGCCGGTGTCAGCGATGCGACGGTCGATGCATTACGGGACCGCAAGGAGCTGCCGAAGCTCGCCGCTGACGAGAGCGCGGTCGTGCGTTACGGGCAGGAGTTCTTTCGCACCCGCCGCGTGAGCAAAGGCACTTCCCAGCTCGCGCTGGAGCAGCTCGGGACGCGGGGCGCGGTCGAGCTCGGTCTCGTCCTGGGGAGCTACGCCCTGCTCGCGTTAATGGTCAATTCTTTCGACGTCGACCTGCCGCCGGACCGCAAGGAATCGGTCATGCCGGTCTAGAGCCGACGCCGGGCGGTCGTTCGCCCTGCGGCGCGCAGCGCCTGTGCCGCTATATCACGCGTCCGGCGATCGCCAACGAACGGCTCGCGCG
>JALYJS010000158.1 GCA_030799345.1 Pseudomonadota bacterium
GGGTAGCCGGGCATCTTGATTTCGAGCGCGTTTCCATCGAGACGCACATCGGGTGCGCGCGCGCGCTCCGGCCCGTTGATCAGGTAGGCGACGATCTTGCCGTCTTCTTCCGCGAGCTCGAGGCCGAAGGGCAAGTCGCCACCGGCGACCGACAGCACGGCGCGGTAGGAGCCGAGCGGCGGATCGCCCGTCGCGGAGTCACCCCGACCGCAGGCTGCGACCAGCGCGAGCAGGCCGATGGGCAGCCACAGGGCGCGTACAGGCAGGCGTCGGGTGTACATGAGTCTCACAGTATCGAGGCGGAGCGCGGAAATCCGTCCGCGGCGGTGCGCCAGGGCTCCCAGGCGATCGCGATGCGGCCGATCGCGATGTCGGATTTGCGCGGCGTGACGCGCAGCCGTTCGAGCGCGATGGCGGCCGGATCGAGCGCTGCTGTGAGCGCCGCCGCATCCTGGTCGATGCGCTTCAGCAGTTCGTCGCGCTCGGCTGTCGGCGATTCGAGGGTTTCGCCGGCGCGCGCCACGTCCCCGCGCTCGCTGAACACCCGGCCTGCGGAGCGCGCTGCCGACCCGGCCCGGGTGGTCGCGGCGCCCCTGCCGCCGAATATCGCTCCGAGCACGGAAGTGCCGATCGAGATCACGGTATCGAGCTTGCGCTGGGAATACTGCGATTGCTCGCGTTCGACCCGTTGCGTTGCCGTCTGCAGCCGCTTCTCCAGTGCCTGGAGCTTCGCGCCGTGCTTCTCGCGCAGCCGCGTGACTTCCCGGTCGCGATGTTCACGCAGCGCCTGGGCGACGCGCGCGCGGAAATCGCCTTCGGTTTCACCCGGCGTGGACGTCAGCTTGAGCGACTTCACGCAGAACAACTCCACGACGCCGTCCTGAAACAACCGGGTCGCCAGTTCGCGGCTCCATGCGGCATAGTTTTTTGCCGCCAGTGCCGGCGCAGGCAATTCGGCGAACGTGGCGCCATCGACCGGCGCGGTCGCGGCGACGGCATCGAGATCCGGGATCGCGACGGCCTCGTCCCAGGCAGGCGCGCCGTCGCCATCGGAGAACGACGCGAGACGCGCAGTCCGTGTCCACGCGTCGACACTTGCGGACTTGTCGACGTAGTGCAGCTCAGTGGTCGCGACGATGCGCGGACGATAGATGAGCGCCCCGGTGCCTGGCTTCGCCGCGAGGAACAGTTCGTCGACGCCCGCCGGCAACAGCGGGCGCGCAGCGGGTCTGGCCTGCGTTGCCGCAGCCGGCGCCGCTACAGATGCCGCCTGCCGGCGGTCAGCCATCAGGCGCGTGATTTCAGGCAGCGTCAGCGGGCCGCGCAGCCAGCTCATCGCCCAGCGCGTGCGAAACAGCAGCGGCGCATCGTCGTTGACGTTCCGCATCAGGAAAACGCGCGGCGCAATGCCTGCCATCAGTTTTTCGAGTATCGCCCGGTCGAAACCTGCGCCGGTGAGCGTGCTCGAGAGGCCATCGATCACGCGCTGCTGGTCGCGCTCGGTCTGCAGCCGGCCGATGAACCAGGTGCCGGCGTTCGACAATCCCTTGTAGTCCAGGTCTACGGGATTCTGCGTGGCGAGCAGGACGCCAAGTCCGAATGCGCGGGCCTGCTTCATCAGTGTCAGCAGCGGCAGCTTTGACGGCGGCATCGCGGAGGGCGGGAAGAAGCCGAAGACCTCGTCCATGTAGAAGAGCGCACGCAACGCGGCAGTGCCGGGTTGCAGCCGCATCCAGCCGACCAGCTCGTTCGCGACCAGCGTCACGACGAACATGCGCTCGGCATCCGTCAGGTGCGCGATCGAAATGATCGAGACGCGCGGTTTTCCTTCAGACGTAAACAGCAGGCGCTGGATGTCGAGCGCCTCGCCGTCGAGCCAGACGCCGAATCCGGGCGAGGCGAGCAGGTTGTTGATGGCCATCGCGAGTTCGAGTCGCTCTTTGGCCGGATAGAACGTCTCGACGTCGAATACGCCGACCTTGTCGAATGGCGGTTTCTGGGTCGCGCCGATCAGTCCTGCGAGATCGAGCGCATGCCCCGCGTTCCAGGCGTTGTCGACGATCGCCGACAGCAGGATGTGTTCGCGGCTCTTGAGCGGATCGGCTGCGATGCCGACCAGGCCGAGCAGTCCCGCCACCGCAGCCGCGATCCGGTCGCGGGTTGCCGCCGGATCGCCGGCCGCTGCGCCTCCGGGGGCGGGCGGCGCAAAAGACCGCAGGATGGAAAGCTGCAGGCCCGCGGTACTGCCCGGCGTATAGATTGCGACATCCGCGGCTTCGCGCAGGCGGCGGATGCGATCGCCGTCCTGTCCCCAGTCGGCGAGGCCCTTCTTCCAGGTCGCCGCGGTCTTCGCGGCGAGGTCCGCCGGCGTCGTGCCCTTGCGGGCGGCCTCGGCGGCGTCGATCCACGGCTCGAACTCCGCCGGTGTCAGTCCCGGAAATGTGAGCATGAGGTTCGCGATGTCACCCTTGGGGTCGATCACGATCGCCGGAATGCCGTCGAGTGCAGCCTCTTCGATCAGGGAAATACAGAGGCCGGTCTTGCCGCTGCCCGTCATGCCGACGCAGACCGCATGGGTCGTCAGGTCGCGCGAGTCGTACATCAGCGGGTCGCCCGCGTCGGCGTTCTTCTCCGGATCGAAGCCGCGGCCGAGGTAGAACGCGCCCAGTTTCTCGAAGTCGCTCACGGCGGTGATTATACGCACGGGATATCCGTGCTACCTTGGCCGTCCGCGACGGGACCGGAGCGATGAGGACAGGTCATGTTTAATGTACGGCAGACGATCCGCGGTTTCCTTGCGCCAATTGCGGTCGCTACGGCCGGGTTGTCCGCTGACGCGGGCGCGGCGACGCCCGATGCCAATGCGGCGGCCAATGCATTCTTCGAGCGCGCGCTGGACGAGCGCCTCGCGATGGAGCCGACCCTCGCGAGCGGGCTCGGTCTCAGGATCGGCTATGACCGTTGGTCGGACCCGACCGAAAGCGGAGACAGCGAACGCAAGGCCCTCGCGGAGCGGCAGCTTGCCGAGTTGCGCACCACGATCGATCCCGCCGCGCTCGACGATACGACGCGACTGTCATGGCAGGTGTTCGAGAACTCGGAAGAGCGGCGGATAGCGCGGCATCGCTGGCGCAATCACAACTACCGGTTCGACAAGAACGGCTCGCACGTCTCGCTGCCCGCATTCCTGATCAATACGCATCGCGTCGAATCCGACGCCGATGCGGTCGCCTACATCCGGCGGCTCGAGGGAATGCGGACGCTGCTGCAACAACAGCTCGAACGCGCGGCACAGGCGGCGAAGCAGGGCATACTGCCGCCGCGCTTTGTGTTCCCGTACGTGATCGAGGACTCGCGCAACATCGTCACCGGACGGCCGTTCGACGACGGCCCCGCGGACAGCCCGCTGTTCGCCGACTTCAAGTCCAAGGTCGAAAAGCTCGCGATCGAGGAAACGCGTCGCGAGTCGTTGCTGGCTGAGGCGGAGCTGGCCCTGCTGACCTCGGTGCTGCCGGGATACGAGGCGGTGATCGCCTGGGCGGGTGAAGCGGTGAAGATGGCCACCGACGACGATGGCATCTGGAAGTTGCCCGACGGACCGGCCTACTACGATTACCTGCTCGAAAATTTCACGACCACGAAGCTCTCGGCAGATGAAATCCACGCCATCGGTCTGCGCGAAGTGGCGCGCCTGCACGGCGATATGCGCAAAGTGATGAAAC
>JALYJS010000160.1 GCA_030799345.1 Pseudomonadota bacterium
GGGAGCGCTGTCGAACTGCGGGTAGCGCGCGATCGATTCGGCGAGAGTGCGAATGAAACGACGAACGTCCCGATCCAGGTCGTTCCCGTTGGCGGACGCCACTTCCCCGCGCGCGTGGTCCATTACCGCATCCTCGGTTCGGACCTGACCCGGTGCTGTCGCCGGGCGCTCATTTGTCATCGCGAGCGGGCCAGCATAGGCTAGGACATGGGCCGCAGCACCAAGGGCGCCGACTATCAGGACATCCCGCGTCCGATCGCCGCGCTTGCCGACGAATACCCACCCGGCCATCACGATCCGCATCATCACCATAAACGCGCGCAGCTCATCTACGCCTGCGCGGGCGTGACGGTCGTCATCACCGACCAGGCAAGTTTCGTCGTCCCGCCGCAGCGTGCAGTGTGGGTACCCGCGGGCGTCGAGCATGAAGCGCATATGCGCGGTCATGTGTCGCTGCGCACTCTTTATATAGATTCAACCGCATTTCCCGACCTGCCGACGACCTGCCGCGTGATCGAGGTGTCCTGCCTGCTGCGCGAACTGATCGTCGAGGCCTGTCGCATCCCGGTCGAGTACGACCTCGAAGGACGCGACGCACGCGTGATGAACCTGCTGATGACTGAATTGATCGCGATGCCGGCGACGCCGCTCGACGTGCCGATGCCGCAGGACCCGCGCCTGGTGAAGGTCTGCACCGCGATCCTGCGCGACCCCGGGCAGAACGAGCCGCTCGACGGCTGGGCGGACATCGCCGGCATGGGCCGGCGCACATTCACGCGCACCTTCCGCCGCGAAACCGGCGTCAGCTTCGCCACCTGGCGGCAGAACGTCCGGCTGATGGAAGCCTTGTCGCGGCTCGCGGTCGGCCAGCCCGTCACCTCGGTCGCCTTCGACGTCGGCTACAACAGCCCGAGCGCCTTCACCGCGATGTTCCGCCGGGCGTTCGGCCATGCGCCGACGCAATACCTGGCCAAGGCTCCCGGCGGCAAGCCGCCCGACCAGCATCACTGAGAGCCGAGATTGGCGTCCGTTCGCCGAATCGTGCTGGTCGTCCTCGTCCTGCAACCCCTTGGCTGCCTTGCGGCGGAACCTGCGCAACAGATCGCCTGTGAAATCAGTGGCATGAACCATGCCTGGGGCTTTCAATACATGGGCGTCTACATCGATCCGACCGGATCCGTCGGGGAGTTCAATTATTCGTCGAAGGATTCTCAGTGGGCTTCCAATCGGGGCGAGGCCCTGACGCAAAGCGACCTGCGCGAGAAGTACCGTCCCGGCAACCGGATCCTCGGGAAGGTGTGCCCGGACCAGATGATCTGGCTACGCGACGAACTCAACAAGGTGCGCTACTCGCCCGTCTCGAAGCCGACTCACGCGGCCTCCGACGCTGGCGTCCAATCCACGCAATGCTGGATGTTCGGGTCGCAGGAAGAGCCCGGTCAGAACGTCCGACTGCGCGAAACCGGCGATTACGAGTCACGCAACATGGCCGATTCCGCCCCGGCGCTTGCAAACTGGCTCGAGGCGGTCGCTCAGGATGCTAAGAGCAATGCTCACTTCCCGCTCACTATGAAAGGTTGCATCGCGTACCCGGAATCGTTGAACCAGCAGTACGACGAAACCATCGAGCAAACGCCCGAAGACCGCGATCAGGCCATGAGAATGTTGATCGCTGCCGAGGGATTGCGCTGTCGAATGGGTGAGGGCCGCCGGTTCGACGTTTTTGGGACGAAGTCTGAGCAACGGCCAACGCCAGAAAACTTTGAAATGAATTACTTTCAGCTCAATGCCCAGACCGGCGAAGGTCGCGTCGCAGACGGCGGCAATGAGGTTCAAAAAGTGAGGGTTTCCACCAACGTGGCCGGCATCCACCTGGAGGACAACCCGATGGACAACCAGGAAGTTCGCACGATGACCGTCGCCCCATACCGGATCGGAGGCCAGAATCGCTTTCCGGCTGTCATGAACGAAATCATTTCGGGTACCGGGGGACTCATCGCGACAACTTACGTAGGCTCGTGCACGGTGATTCCA
>JALYJS010000163.1 GCA_030799345.1 Pseudomonadota bacterium
CCTTCGGGTTCAACCGGGCGATGAAGTCCGATGGGTTAATCATCGAAGCACGCCCGTGACTGTCGAGTTCCTGGGGGAAGCGCTGGACGACGTGTCAAGCGGGCTTCTCGAGTCTCCTCCGGAGACAGCAGGAAGCGACCACCATCAAACCGAATGAAAGCGCCAGTCTCTGTTTCGGTAAAGCTCATCAGCCAATAACCCGTCAGGCGCAGTTTCCTCCGTCGATCGGGATCGCAGCACCGTTGATCTGTGCGGCGGCATCCGACGCGAGGAACGCGACGAGCGCCGCGACCTCTTCGGGTGACGTGACACGGCCGCTGCGCGAACCGGCGGCCGATTCGCGCAGCGCTGCCTCGCGGTCCAGGCCTCGCAGCGCACCGTCGCGGTAGAGCATCGGCGTTTCGACGTCGCCCGGGCAGATGGCATTGATGCGCACGCCTTCAGAGGCGTGGTCGATCGTCATCGCGCGGGTCATGAGCACCATGCCGCCCTTGCTCGCGCAATACGCCGCCGCATGTGGCCCGCCGATCAGTCCCCAATTCGATGCGATGTTGATGATTGCGCCTTTGCGGCGTCGAAGGTGCGGGATTGCCGCACGACTCAGGAAGAAAGCGCTCGACAGGTTGCAGGCGATCGTCTCGTGCCAGATCGCATCGGTCGTCTCCTCAGCGGTAGCCGCATGCCAGATGCCGGCATTGTTGACGAGCAGATTGAGTCCGCCGAAGGCCTTCACGCAGGCGGCGACGAGCTGGTCGCAGGCTTCCGAGGCGATCAAAGTGCCGATCCAGGCGCGCACGCCGGGGATGGCGGTCTCGAGGGCACGCGTGCGGGCAGCGTCGCGGCCTGCGGCCATGACCGAAAAACCGTCGGCGACGAGTCGCCGCGCGATGGCCGTGCCGATACCCGAGCTCGCGCCGGTGACAAGTGCGATGCGCGCGGGGCTTGTGTCAGTGCTGCGAATTTGCAGCTGCTCGATTTTCTGAATTCATCGACAAGTACCTTGATTCGTAAGTTTGGGCCGGCAGTGGCTTGCTGAACAAGAAGCCCTGCATTTCATCGCAGTGGAGCAAGCGCAGCAGGCGCGACTGCTCCTCTGTTTCCACGCCCTCTGCCACCGCATTGAGCTTCAGCGAGTGCGCCAGATTGATGATGGTGGACACCAGAGCCAGGCCCTCCGGCCCTGTAGGCATGTCGGTCACGAAGGAACGGTCGATTTTGAGCGTGTCCACCGGCAACCTGGCGAGGAAGGCGAGCGAGGAGAAGCCTGTGCCGAAGTCGTCGATGGCGTGGTTACGCCCAGGGCGCGGATCGCCTGCAGGCTGGCGATGTTGTGCTTGACGTCCTCCATGATCAGGCTCTCGGTGATCTCCAGTTCCAGCCCGCCCGCGGCTTGCGCGTCGACGCCGATGGCTTGCTCGATCTCGGCGACGAAACCGCGATTGCGCAACTGCAGCGGCGAGACGTTGACCGCGATGCGCATCGCAGCCAGACCGGCGGCGCGGTCGTACTCCCCCCGACAATGCCAGTGTCGGCCTGTTTTCTGCTGGCGTATGTGCGCTAGACAACTTATATATCGAGACCGGCGTGGCACAATCACCCATCGGAATGCCCCGCTTGAACGCTCCAGATAACGGCGTCCGCCCAGGAGGTTCCGTGGACGACGGCATGTACGTGTCCGTCTCGCGACTCCGGGTTGAGATCCACCAGGTCGATCGGCTCATTGACGCCTTCCGCGCCCGCGCCGGCCTGGTCGATGCATTCCCCGGATTCGTGAGTCTCGAGGTGTGGCGGTCGCAGCGCAGCCCCGATGAAGTGCTCATGGTCAGTCGATGGCGGGCACGCGCCGATTTCACGGCCTACATGAAGAGCGATGCGCACCAACACTCGCATGACCGGATCCCGGCGGATCTCCAGGCCGCGATCAGGCTGGAACAGCTCGACCATGTCACCGCCTACGACGTAATGGCGCGATGAAGTCACCGGTCCCCTCTGCCGACCCCGGCTTTCCCGCGCAATGGCTCGAGGTGGCGGAAGGTATTTGCGCGCGCTACTACGCGGAGTTGCCTGACCACGACGAGCGCTATGGGGAACGTGGACGCGCGTATTGCGCTCACGACAATGCCTACCTGGTTGCCTGGTTGGTCGACGCACTGGGCGTGGCTGGAGAGGCGTCGTTCGGAAGGAGTGTTGCCTGGTTGCGCGGCCTGCTGGAGGCGCGCAGTTTTCCGATGGAAGCGTTCCGCCGCAACCTCACCCTGGTAGGGGACGCCGTAACCCGCCTCAGGCCGGACGATGCCGATACGATCGCGCGTCTCATAGCAGCCGCCGGGGAGTCGTGACATTGACTGGTTCGGTCGGTGCCGACCGCCTCGCGGATCTCCTGCAGCACCGACCGCCGCGCGAAGCCCGGGCGTTCGCCCTCGGGGCCGTGGCGGAAGGCGACCGCGCCCGCGATGTCTACCTCGACATGCTCGCGCC
>JALYJS010000170.1 GCA_030799345.1 Pseudomonadota bacterium
CCGGCATTGATCGCATTGCGGAGCGCTACGTCCACCAGCGCGCGGTACGAGCCGACGTCGCGAACCGTGGTGAATCCCTCGGCGAGTGTCGTTCGCGCGTGCGCCACGCCGACCAGCGCATCGCGCGCGGCGGAGCTCGACAACGGCGCGGCGACGTCGGCCGAACTGATGTCGCCGACCAGGTGCGTATGCAGGTCGATCAGGCCGGGTATCACCGTATAGGCCGACCAGTCGACGAGCCGTGCGCCGCCGCGCGAGCCGGCGCGCCACGGAGAGATCGAGACGATGCGGCCGTCGTCGATGCGAATGGCCTGGTCGTTGATGTAGCGTCCCTGCTCGACGTCGAGCACGCGGCCGGCGCGCACGACGAACATTTCGGCGGACGCCGCGTGGGCGAACGCCGCAAGCGCGCACGCCGCGGCCGTTGCCAGCCGCCATCGATGAGTCTTCATGCACCCGCCCCCCGTTCCGTGGTGCCGCCATCATAGGCCGGCGAGCGGGCCGCTGGCATCCTGGGTTAGCATTCCGCCATGCGTATCACACTGATGTTGCTGATGATCCTGGCGGCTGCCGGCGCGACGGCCGAGCCCCGGGCCCGTGATCTCGGCGTGCCGTTCGACGGCGAGCCCGGCCCGCTCAATGCCATCACGGATGTCGCCGGCCTCACCGTCGGCCACGCGACGGTGATCGAGGATTTCGCCAATGGCCATAAAGCACGAACCGGCGTCACCGCGATCCTGCCGCGCGGCCGCGCCGATATCCGCACGCCGGTATTCGGTGGCTGGTTCTCGCTGAATGGCAACGGCGAGATGACCGGCACGACCTGGCTCGAGGAATCCGGATTGCTCGACGGACCGGTCATGATCACCAACACGCACAGCGTCGGTATCGTGCGCGATGCGGTGATCGGCTGGCGCGTGCGCCAGGGTGGCGCAGATGCCAGCGGATACTGGTGGTCGCTGCCGGTCGTCGCCGAGACCTGGGATGGGCACCTGAACGACGCCAACGGATTTCACGTGACCGCCGCGCATGCCGGCACCGCGCTCGACTCAGCGGTCGGTGGTCCGGTCACCGAAGGCAACGTCGGTGGCGGCACGGGCATGATCTGCCATGAGTTCAAGTGCGGCATCGGCACCTCCTCGCGCCGCGTCGCGATCGAAGGGCGCGCGCTGACGGTCGGTGTGCTGGTGCAGGCGAATTACGGCCTGCGCGAGTCGCTCCGGATCGCGGGCGTGCCGATCGGCCAGCATTTGCGCGAGCAGCGCGCCTACCAGGACCAGCCGGGCGAGACCGGCTCCATCATCATCGTCGTCGCGACCGATGCGCCGCTGCTGCCGCACCAGCTCAAGCGCCTTGCGCGGCGTGCGAGCCTCGGCCTCGGGCGCATGGGCTCTTACGCCGGCAACGGTTCGGGCGATATCTTCATCGCGTTCTCGACCGCGAACAAAGCCGTCCACGGCGGCGCGGCGTTCGTGAACGCCGAGTACCTTGAGAACGGCCACATGGATCCGCTGTTCGAGGCGACCGTGCAGGCGACCGAGGAGGCCATCGTCAATGCACTGGTCGCCGCGCGCGACATGGAGGGCGAGGGCGGGCGCTGGGCGAAAGCCCTGCCCCACGCAGAGTTGGTCGCGCTGCTGAAGCGTTACGGCCGGCTGACGACACCGAGATAGAGCCCGTACCAGTCGAGATGCCGGCGCATGCGGTCCCGCAGGTAACTCGGGACCGTCACCGGATGCCATTCACCCGGATAGATCACGAGCTGCGTCTCGACCTCGAGTGAGCGCAACGCCTGGTACATCTGCTGGCTGCCCAGGCAGGGCACGTTGACGTCGAGCTCCTCGCAGTAGAAGAGCGTCGGCGTCTTGATGCGGTCGGCACGGAAGAACGGAAAGCTGACGCGATCGTAAGCCGCGCGGTCGCGCCAGGGCAGGCCCAGCTCCAGCTCATACTCGAGCGTGTACTGGTCATAGCCATACGTGGCGAGCACGTTCGAGACGCCGGCGCCGCTCACCGCCGCCTTGAAGCGCTGGTCGGTCGCGATCACGGCATTCGTCAGGATGCCGCCGTAGCTGCGCCCGCCGACGCCGAGGCGCGCGGGATCGGCGACGCCGGTCTTCACGACGTGATCGATCGCCGCGAGGACATCGGCCGTGTCCTTGTTGCCCCAGTCGGCATAGATCGCGTTCGAGTAGGCGAAGCCACGACCGGAACTGCCACGCGGATTCGGGCCGACCACCGCATAGCCCGAGGCCGCGTACACTTGCCAGTCCGCCATGAACTCGTGCGCGTACTGTGATACCGGGCCGCCGTGCAGGCGCAGGATCGTCGGAAAGCGCCGCCCGGCCTGGTAGTCGAGCGGTTTCACCAGCAAGCCGTGGATGCGCGTCCCGTCGGCGCTCTCGAATTCGATTGGTTCGACCGGCGCGAGGCGCTTGTCGCGCAGGAATTCATTGTGATCGGCGAGGGTACGCAGCCCCGTCTCCTCGAGCGCGTCGATCTGGTACGGGTGATGGTCGTCGCCCCCCTGCACCGCGATGCGGCCGTCATCCGCGATGTCGAAGCCCGCATCCACGCGCCGGCTCGGCGTCAGCTGCGTGACGCGTCCGTCCGCGAGATCGATGCGCGACAGGTTGGTGACGCGGCTCTGCTCGACCAGCGCGTACACGGCGGCCCCGTCCGCGGAGAAACGCGGCTTGGTGAAATTGCGGTCGATGTCGGCCGGGATGCGCGAGACGCCGGTCTCCACGTCCACCACCGCGAGCTGCCAGGGCTTGTAATAAATGTACTTGTCCTCGCCGCTCACGAGGTACGCAATCTGCTTGCCGTCCGGGCTCCAGGACATGCGCGATTCCCATGACGGGTCGAGATCGGCGCCCTCGAAGCGCGTGACCTGGTGCTCGGTTGCGCCTTCGCTTGCCTCCATGACATAGATGTCCCAGTTGGCATGGCGGTCCGGATCCCCGCCGCGGCGGGTCACGTAGGCGATGCGCGTGCCGTCCGGCGACCAGGCCGGCAGGTACTCGTCGTGGGAGCCGGGCGTCAGCAGCGTCGCCTCCTTCTTGTCGATGTCGAATACGTACAGATGCTGGCGCCGGTTGGTCAGGATGCCCTTGAAATCCTCCTTGAACCGGTACCGGTCGATGACGATCGGCTTCGGCTTGGGCGGCTTCTTTTCGCCTGCCGGCAGTTCGGGATCGCTCGCGATGACCGCCAGTCGCTTGCCGTCCGGCGACCAGGCGAAATCACTGACGCCACCTGGAAAGTCCGTAAGCCTCTGCGGTTCGGATTTCTTCTTGCCATCGGCTGCGGCCGGCATGACCCAGACCTGCGTCAGCTGCGCCGGGGCTTCTTCCTTCTCTTCTTTCTTCTCTTCTTTCTTCTCCTGCTGATCGGAGAGGAATGCGATCTGGAGGCCGTCCGGGCTGTAAATCGGCTGCGATTCGCTGGCATCGGCGGTCTGCGTCAGCTGCTGGCGCTCGCCGTCCTTCCAGCGCACGCGCCAGAGGTCGGAGCTCGGCTCGTCCGCCTCGAAGTTCGGCGACTCGACCGAATAAACCAGGTACTCGCCATCGGGCGAGAAATCGGGAGCCGAGACCGAAGACAGCTTGACGAGATCCTCGACGCCGAAACGGGTTTCGTCGGCCGTGGACGTGAAGGCCAGGGTGGCGGGCAGCAGCAGGCAGGCAAACCGGGCGATCAGGTGCATGGTCACTTCCTTGTTGGCGCGGCGAGCGCAAGAAACTTGTCGCGGGCAGAAGCGAGGTATTCGAGGGTCCGGCGCCGCTCGTCATCATTATTCCAGTCACCGCGGGCTCCCGCGGCCTCGATGACGCGATCCATCCACGCGACGAAATAGGCCGCATCGTCCGGTGCCGGTGGCGCTGCCGGCGAATCGATGTAGACCGGATTGGTCGTCGCGTACGGAAACAGGTCGAAGACCTGCGGATCCGCGCGGTCATTCCAGGCGCGCAGCACCAGCCACCCGCCTTCTTCAAGCGTGATCTCGCCCCGCGTGTCATGCCGGCGGCGGTCGCCCTCCAGCTTGAACGTGCGGATGACCTTGCCGTTGTGCACAAGTTCGAGATGATCGATCGCGACCGGCGAGCGCATCGAGATCCGGAATGGCAGCCGGCCCGACAGCCGCGAGATCGCCGCGCCCGGGCGGACGCTCCCGATCTCGAAGCCGAGGAGCGGTGCGTTGCTGACGAAGCCGCGGCCTGCCTTCAGTGCGGCATGCAGCGATTCGGGCGTACGGCCGCCGGAAGCGTCGAGGAAGACCCGGTTGAGGCCGACGGGCCCGCGCAGCGATGCGTAATTCGCCATCGCATCGGTGCCGGCGCCCGCGGCGACGCGGAATCCGAGATTGAGCAGCCGGTACCAGATGTCCGCCGTGATGCGGTGATCCGAGAAACCGACGATTTCGAGGTAGTCGACCTTGCCATGCGCGACATCGGCGGGGAGCTGATAGGAGAGTGACTTTTCCTTTGGCGGGTCGATTGGAAAATCGGCGATGTGCACGTAACCGACCAGAGCCCCCTGCGCATGCGCGAGGTCGGCGATCTCGCCGTTGTGCGGCCAAGGGCTCGCGAGCGCCGAGCCACGGGCAGCGGCGAAATCCGGCAGCAGCAGGTTCTCCGACAAGTGCAGCAGCCCGAGGTGTCCCCAGAATCCCGTGTGATATTCCTGGGCGTGCATCAGCACGCGGTCGGTGCCCGCGGGATCCGGCTGCGGGCTGAACCGGAAGGTCTCAGGAATCCGCTCTTCCTTGTTGACGATCAGGTTGTAGACGACGTCCAGGTCTTCGGCATGCGCCTGTTCCAGCAGGCGTTCCGGCGTATTTCGGTAATGGCCGCCGTAATTCATGTGGACGTGCAGGTCGGCGCTCTGAAAACGGCCGAAATCGCTCGGCAGGTCGTTGTCCGCGAGCCGGATCGGCAAATCCACGACTGCCGACGGACCGAGTTCGATGTCTCCCTGCCAGGGCATGCGACGGAAACCGCTCTGGGCGCGGACCGTGGCCTTTCCGGCCGGCAGTTCGACGCGGCACGGCGAGTTGCAATGAAAGTAGTGCGGTTCGCTCGGGAACTGCGCGCGGTCATAGCCGTCGTCGGCGTGCATCCAGGCTTCGCGCGGCGCGTACCAGCGCCGGTCGCCCGCCAGCACGGAAACCCGCGCCGGAATGGGCCGGCCGGCCGGCCCGATCACCGAGATCACCGCGGTCGCGGAAGGCCGGAGCGTGCGGCGTTCCCCGGCGATGATCTGCTGGCGCTTGCCGCCGAAGAAATCCTGCACCCACAGCGAGGTGTTGCCGCCTTCGTTGCTGATGTAGGCGATGCGCGCGCCGTCCGGCGACCAGCGGGCGTTGCGCCGGTCGAAATCGCCGAATGTCAGCGGCAGCGGCGCGTCTTCGCCGGTCGTGGTCAGCCAGAGCTGGTGCCAGTCGCGGCCGTGATAGCTCGAGAACAGGATGCGCTTCCCGTCCGGCCCGAGCTCCGGCCGCGCTGCCCACGACGTCTCTTCACGGTGCCGGGTCGTACATTCGTACTTGTCGGGCGGACCGGCGACCGCGATGGAGCAGATCGTGCCGCTGCCCCAGGCGATCTCCGGGTTGCCGACGAAGTACACGCGGCTGCCGTCCGGCGACCAGGAGGGGTTGATCGCGTGGTCGTGTGTGGAATAGTAATAGCGGTTGACCTGGCTCTCGCGCGGCGCGACCAGGAAGCGTTCGTTGGCGAGACCCCCGTCGCCAATGTCTGCGATCATCAGGTTGAAATGCCCCGTGCCGGCACTCGATACCCACACCATCCGCCTGCCATCCGGCGACAGCCGCGGCTCGAGGTTGACGCCGCCATTCGAGGTCAGCGCCTGTTCGCGCTGGCCCCTGAGATCCACGCGCACGAGCTCGATCGCGCGTCCATCGTAACGGCTGAACACGACGCTGCCGCCGTCCGGCGCCAGGTCGGGCTGGTAGTCGTAAGCGCCGTCCGCGTGCGTCAGCTGCATCGCCTCGCCGCTGCCGATCCGCTGGCGCCACAGCGATCCCGCCATGCTGTAGACGAGCTCGCCGCCGTCGGGCATGAAGGCCGCGGACGATGGCCCGGTCGTGAGCTGCGGAATGTACAGCTCACGCCAGTAATAAGTGTGCGGCAGCGTCACCTGCTTCAGCACGGGCTCCCGCTCGGCGAGCGCGGATGGCGCCGCCAGCAGCGGCAACAGGAGCAGTGCGCGCAGGGCGCGCCTCATGCCGCGTCCGCCAGAGCATCGTCCAGGCTCTGCCGCAGGTAGGTCATCGCCTCGTCCACTTCCGCCTCCGTCACGCAGAGCGGCGGCATGAAGCGCAGCGTCGAGACGCCGCAGGACAGCAGCAGCAGCCCGTTGTGGTAGGCGGTATGCAGGATGCGATCGACCAGCGCGCGCGCTGGCGTACCGGCCGCCTCGATCAGCTCCATGCCGATCATGAGGCCCTGCCCGCGCAGGTCGCCGATGCAGGGATAATCCGGACGCAGCTCGGCGAGCCGCTTCATGAAATGCGCGCCGACCTTCGCCGCGTTCTGTACATACTGCTCGCGCACCAGGTCGATAGTCGCATTGGCCGCCGCGCAGCAGACCGGATTGCCGCCGAAGGTGTTGCCATGCGCGCCTTTCTTCCATTTCTGCATCAGGCTGCGCTTCGCGACGACCGCACCGATCGGCATGCCGGAGCCGAGACCCTTCGCGAGCGTCATGATGTCGGGCAGGACGCCCGAATGCTGCGCGGCGAACAATCGGCCCGTGCGGCCGATGCCGGACTGCACTTCGTCGAACACGAGGAGTATCCCGTGCTCGTCGCAGAGCTGCCGCAACCCAGCCAGGAATCCGTCCGGCGGCACCAGGTAACCGCCTTCGCCCTGCAGCGGCTCGATCACGATCGCGGCGACCTCCTGCGGCGGCACATTGCGTTCGAACAGCATGCGGATGTAGTCGAGCACGGCCTTGCCCTGGTCCGCTCCCGCGAACAGTGGGCGATAGGTGTTCGGATAAGGGACATGCGTGACGCCCGGCATGGTCGGCGCGAAGCCCGCCTGCTGCGTGTATTTACTGGACGTCAGCGACAGCGA
>JALYJS010000195.1 GCA_030799345.1 Pseudomonadota bacterium
GGTCTCGAACGAACGGTCGTCGAAGTTGCTCGACCCGACCGCGCACCAGACGCCGTCCACGGTCATGACCTTCTGGTGCAGCAGCGTGTGCGGATACTCGAACAGCCGCACGCCGCAGCGCAGCAACTTCTCGAAATTGCGGTGCCCGGCGTGCTGGACCATCGGATTGTCCGAACCCGAAGTGGACGGCATCATCACCCGCACGTCCACGCCACGCTTCACCGCCTCGCCGAATGCGTCGATGGCCTCGGGCTCGGGGATGAAATACGGATTCTGGATCCAGATCCGTTTTCTGGCACAGCAGATGACGGCGTGGTGCAGAATCTTGACCGCGGGCGCCGAGCCTTCGGGTTTCGTATAGGCCGCGTGGGCGGTGACCTCGCCTGCTCGTTCGAGCGCCGGAAATGCATCGACGCCCAGGAACAGTTCGCCGGTCCGGCCGACCCAATTCTCGCTGAACGCCGCCTGCACGCTGTGGACGATGGGTCCCTTCAGCCTGACGCTGACGTCGGCGTAGTGTTCATGGTCTTCTGCATTTCCGAGCCAGCTATCAACAATGCAGTGGCCGCCGAGAAACGCGACGCGGCCGTCGATCACGACGAGCTTGCGATGGTTGCGCTCGTTGATCACGCCGATATTCCGGATGTGCCACTCGTGGAATCTCTTGAACCGGCATCCGGAGTCCTTGAGCTGCCGCTCGACGGACTCGCCCATCTTTTTCGAACCGATGGCGTCAAGCAGTACGCGCACCGTGACGCCCGCGCGGGCCCTGGCGGACAGGGCGTCGGCCACGCGCTGGCCCAGTACGCCTTCCTGCCACAGGAAGGTCTCGAAATGTACCGAATGCCGTGCGGCTGAAATACCGTCAATCAGTGCGTCGAAGTATGCGCCGTTCTCGAATATCTCGACGCTGTTGCCTTCCACCGCGGAACTCATGGTAAGTCCTGCCAGTGACGGAATCAGGTCCTCGATAGGCTCGTCGCTCGCGACGCGTAACTTCGGGTCGCGGTGACGTTTCATCGACCAGATGACCAGGACGCAGAATGCGACGATGCCGACACTGGTCAACAGAAGCGTCATGGTCGCTGCAACTCCGGTAACGTAGCTGTATAGATTCCACCCGCGGGGCGCGGCGGCGCAAGGGCGCTGGCTGCAGTAAATACGTGGATAACCGGCTTTCGGCAATCGGTATCGGCGAACGGAGCGATCTCGTGTCAGCGGAAACCATCATCCGGGTGCTGACATTGAATGCACACCAGGGTTTCAGCCCGGGCAAACGCGGCACCGCGCTGCCCAGGATTCGCGAAGCATTGCGGAGCGCGGACGCCGACCTGGTATTCCTGCAGGAAGTCGGGGTGGCCGGTGGGGTGGACGTGCCCGTGTGCCAGTACGAGTTCCTCGCCGATCAGGTGTGGTCGCAGCATGCATACGGCCGGAACGCCGTTTCAACCGGCGGCCACCACGGCAATGCACTGCTGTCGAAATACCCGATAGTCGCCTGGGAAAACATCGACGTCTCGGTGGGGAGTTCCGAACCGCGCGGACTGCTGCATTGCGTGCTCGATGTTCCGGATGCTGCGCATCCGCTGCACGCGGTCTGCGTGCACTTTGCGCTGCTTGAATCGCACCGGCGGCAGCAGGTCGAACGGCTGCTGCAACGGGTTGCCGCCGCCATACCGCGCGATGCGCCGCTCGTCATCGCCGGCGACTTCAATGACTGGCGCGAGCGTGCGCATGCGGCAATGATGCAGGACCGGACCCTCGCGGAGATTCATGCGAGTGCATACGGCCGCCCGGCGCGCACGTTTCCCGCGCGCCTTCCGCTGCTGCGCCTGGACCGGATCTACGTCCGCAATCTGCGGCATCGACCGACGCAACTGCCCCGGCGTCCCTGGGCCGCCCTTTCGGACCACGTGCCCCTGACCGGTGAGGTCCGTATGTAATGCCCGAATCGACTGACAGTGCGTCAAGCAGTGTTCTGATGTCGTTCGCGGCGGTTCGCGACCATGCTGCTCGTCATGCGCGGTGTTACCGCGTTCCACCAAGGAAAGGAGTGCTGGACATGAAGGGATTCTCGATACTGTTGATGACGTTGTTTGCGACCGCGGCATTGGCAGAAAGCCCCGCCACGCCGCAGACGCCCGAAGCGCTGCTCGGAAAGCTGGCTCAGGGCGGCATGACCGAGATTGAAGCGGGCAAGCTCGCGCAGACCAAGGGAACGGCCCCCGGCGTCAAGGAGTTCGGCGAGATGCTGGTCGAGGACCACGGCGCCGCGAACGAAAAGATCAAGGCGCTGGCCACATCACGCAATGTGACGCTGCCGAAAACGCCGTCCGCTGAACAGCAGGACAAGATCAAGGCACTGCAAATGCAGGATGGCGCGCGCTTCGACCAGGCGTTCGTCGAAGCCATGGTGAAGGCCCACGAGAAAACCGTCGCCATGCTGAAGACGGAGATCGCGACTGGCCGCGACGCCGAAACGAAGGCGCTGGCGCAGGATCTGCTGCCGACCATCGAGCAGCACCTGGCGGAAGTCAAGCGCCTCGCCGGCAAGGACGAGCGCGCCGCTTCGGTGCCGCAGCAGCAGTAAGCTCCGCACGCGAATCCGTTCATAAACTCTTGCAGGGGGCCCGCGCCACGTGCGCGGGTTGCCCTGCGAGTCAGGGCGCCTTCGCGAACGAAACGACTTTGGACTCAGCCTCTCCACCGGCGGTGTCCTCGCCCATACGGACGAGCTTGCCGTCCACGGTAGCCCCGCAGTCCAGCTTCAACGTCCGATAGGTGATATTGCCGGTCACGCGAGCGCCGACCTGCAGTTCGAGGAAATGCTCGACTTCCAGGTCTCCCTCGACGCGACCGTTGATCACCGCATCGTGGACCCGGACAGTACCGACGATGACACCCTTTTCGCTCAGCACCAGCAGGCCACGGCCTTCCGGACTGCCAACCACATTCCCTTCGACCCGCCCGTCAATGCGCAGGCCCCCGGCGAACAGTACGTCGCCACGGACGCAGGTATCGTGAGCCAGCAGGCCAGCCAGCCGGCTGACGTCGATGGCCACGGTGTTCTTCTTTCTGAACATGACGATTTCCTCGAGTATCGATCCTGCAACTACTGGGCACTCTTGCCGGGTGTCCTGAGGGCTCGCAAGAACTGCACCTGGCCATCCAGTTCCGCTATGCGCGCATTCGATTCGGCGGATTGCCGTTCGAGTTCCTGGCGCGTAGCACTCTCCACGGCAAGTTCGGTCCTCAGGCGCTCCACTTCGGCCGCGAGCAATGCCCGTTCCTCACGCAATGCGGCAAGGTTACGCACGGCCACATAGAAGTCGCCGGCGAAATCGTGGCCGGCCACAACGACCAGCAGCAAGAGCAAGCCGGTCGCAATCTGCCACCGCCGCCGGTGCCGATGCGGCGCCGCGGGTCTGAAACTCGCGCGAGTAAGCCAGTTCGTGTCGATGGCGCGCTTCCTCGACGGGCGGGCGTCAGGATTCGTCGCCCGCGAGGTACAGGTCCGGATGCACCTGCCTCCCGTCCCGCAGGATCTCGAAGTGTAGATGGGGCCCGGTTGAGCGGCCGGTCGAACCGACGGTTGCGATTGGCTGACCCGGCAGTACGACATCGCCGACCCGCACCAGGATCCGGGAAGCGTGTCCGTATCGCGTGACGAGACCGGCACCGTGGTCAATCTCGACCGTCCTGCCATACGCGCCGTATGGACCGGCGCGGCGAATCTGCCCGCCGGCACTGGCCCGAATGGAGGTGCCGTACCACGCCGGGTAGTCGATGCCGGCATGCTGGGCGAGTTGGCGTGTGAAGGGGTCGATACGGTGGCCGAAGCCCGACGAAATCCTGACGCCGGAAATTGGCGCACGGCTGGGGAACGTCATATTGCTGAGGTCGCGCCGCGCAATTGTCGAGGCCACTCGATCGAGACGCGCCTCGACGAAGCCGAGGCCACGATCGATGCGCTGCAACGAAGAACCGGTGCCCGACCCGGCGGTGATCGGCGGCGCGACTAGCGGCCCGCCCGCGGGCTGATCGGCGACTTCGGCCGGAGCGTGTGCCGTATTGGCGAGCGCGGGTGGGGTCGCGCGAACGCGTTTGGTCAGGCGGTCAGCCGCGGCCTCCAGCCGAACCAGGCGACCGGACAGGCTTCCGATCTCGTGGATCAGGGCCTGGCTCCCGGGCTGCGCCGGATCCAGATTTGCAAATTCGGCTGAATGGACCGCGTCCGCGTGCCGGGCATCGGCGAGCTGGAAACCCAGCGCGAATCCGCCGATTAAACCGGCTATCGTCAGGGCGCCCGCCACGGCGCCCAGCATACGCAGTGTAGTAATGCGCATCCTGGAACTGGCCAGGGCACCCCCTGAAATGATCACTAGAGCCATTGGTCACGTCCTTATGGCTGGCCCGGGCCACGTCCACCGCAGCTGACGCCGGAATGGTGTCAGGCCCTCGCTCAGGACAATGTGACGGACACCGCAGTGTCGGGGCTGGCGGCCGCCAGCTTCCCGGTCATGAATTAATGTGACGGAACTCTCAATCCCGAACGCGCAGGTGTTCGCGTTGCTAGTCCACGCGGCGAGGAATCACGACGTCGCTGCCCATGAATTCGCCGATTGGCTTCAGATCGTCGATGTGATCGCAGACCGCCTTGACGACCATCATGATCGGCAAGCCGAGCACCAGACCCCATCCGCCCCACAGCCATCCCC
>JALYJS010000203.1 GCA_030799345.1 Pseudomonadota bacterium
TCAATGCGCTGGTTTCTCTAACTAAATCATTCACTTGGGTCATTTTAGAGGCAGGCATCGCGGATCAATGCGGTGACTGGATTATTGCAATAATTGCAATATAATGTTTTCCATGATGAACCACCAACTGAGGGACGGGAGGCGCAAGGCCAGGCTGACGCAGACGGAGGCCGCTTCCCGCATGGGGGTATCGCAGCCCTACCTTTCGCAGCTGGAGCGGGGCCGGCGACCGCTCACGCCCGCGCTCGCCCGCACGGCCGCGACGCTATATCGCCTCTCCGCAACGGCACTGCCGGTGCCCGACACTGTAAATGCAGGTGCACTCGTGAACCCTGAGAAGCTTGCCCGACGGCTTGCTGGCCTGGGATATCCCCGGTTTGCGCATCTCGGGTCAGGTTCGAAAGCCAATCCAGCGGCTGTGGTCCTGCAGGCTTTGCTGCAGCCGGATCTCGAAGTCCGCCTGTCGGAGGCGTTGCCATGGGTGTTGCTCACCTATCCGGATCTCGATTGGCAGTGGCTCGTAGATCATTCGAAGCTTCATGACGTGCAGAACCGGCTCGGGTTTGTCGTGGCAGTCGCCCGGGCGGTCGCTGCCCGTCACGCCGGTTATTCACACGCCGAGGGCAAGCTGGCCGCAGCCGAACAGCAGCTCGAGCGGTCAAGGCTGGCCAGGGAAGACACGCTCAGTCGCGAATCGATGCCGCCGGCAGAACGCCGATGGCTCGCGGAGAATCGCTCGCCTGCCGCACGGCACTGGAATGTGCTGACGTCCCTGAGTGACGATCAATTGTCTTATGCAGCGTGAAGCAAGCCGAACCGACAAGAACGATGTGCCGCCGGAACCGTGGCGATCGTTCCTGCGTGATCTGGACGAACGGTTGACCGGGGAAGTCGCGCTGCACTGCATCGGTGGATTTGTTGTGTCGCTTTACTACGGCATTGGACGCCAGACTTCCGACATCGATTTCCTGTCCGCTGTGCCGCGAATCCCTGCCGACGACCTCGAAGCGATCGCGGGCCAGAGCTCGGAACTCCACCGCAAGTATCGCCTGTACCTGCAGCGAGTCACGATCGCGACGGCGCCGGAGGGCTATCTGGATCGTCTCCAGCGCATGTTTGCGTCGGCGGGCTGGAAGCACCTCGCCCTCTTTGCGCTGGAGGCGCACGATCTCGCGCTGTCCAAGCTCGAGCGCAACGCGGAACGTGATCGCGACGACGTTATCCGTCTCGCCCGAGCTGGGCTATTGGATGCAAAAACCCTGAAGGCTCGCTACGAGGAAGAACTGCGACCATACCTGACGGGTAACGTCGAATGGCACGACAAGACCGCACAATTGTGGCTCGAGATGTGCTGGCCGAGCTCGTGACCGCCGCGACGATCCCGGAGACGTAGCCATCCTCGTTGACGCGGGAACGAGCCAGTCTCACCCTGGCAACTTCGTATTGAGCTACTCGACGTCAGCCCGCGCATCTGGCGTCGCCTGCTCTTGCGCTCGAATATCAAGCTGCCCGCGCTGCATCGGGTGTTTCAGGCCGCCATGGGCTGGACCAACAGCCATCTGCACGAATTCGTCATCAACGGCGTCCGCTACGCCGCGCCCGACCCCGAGTGGGAAGACGAACTCCAGCAGGCAGACGAGCGTGGCGTTGCGCTGGACGTCGTTTTGGGCCGCGGGGCGCGCAGCTTCGATTACGTTTACGACTTCGGCGATCACTGGCATCACGCGGTGCTGGTCGAGAGCACCCGCATTCAGCCGCAGGCCGGGTTCAACATCCAGTGCACGACCGGCGAGAACGCCTGCCCGCCGGAGGATGTCGGCGGCGCGCCGGGCTACGCGGGATTTCTGGAAGCCATCGCCGATCCGCGGCACGAGGAGCACGCGAACTACTTGGCGTGGCGCGGCGGCGGTTTCGACCCGGCGCGGTTTGACCGGGCGGCGGTGAATCGGGCGTTGGGGAAGATCGGGGCGGGCTGAAGGCGCGAATCGCTCGAATCACAACAGTTTCGCGGCTGGTGGCGCGGTTTGGCGCACTGGCAGAATCGCCTGGAGGGCACTCTTTGCGGGGTGCAATCCAGAGGTGTAGCGTGGCACACGTGGCATCCATCCCA
>JALYJS010000206.1 GCA_030799345.1 Pseudomonadota bacterium
TCGTTCTTGAAGCAGCTCGGGCTGCTGCCAAAGGCCGGTGACTGACCGGTTCAGTCAGGGACGACCCCGGTAATCCAGTCGAGCAGGCCGGGCCACAGGCGCGCACCGGCGCCGACGCGAAAGAAACCGAAATGTCCGATTCGCGCAATCCCCAGTTGTTCCGGCGCGTACCGGCGCATCTCCAGCCCGGCGTTGACGTAGAAGCCGTGCAGCACGGCAACATTCCGCTCCGACATGTATTCGTCATCCGTGAGCGATACCGACAACATCGGCAGTGTCGGCCGGCGATAAAGATCGCGCATCTCCGGACCCTCGACGCCGACCGCGTACTCGGGATGACGGCACCAGCGGGACCATTGCCGGATCACGCCTTCTGGCAGGTCGCCGACGATGCGCAGCATGCGCCCCGGAAAGTATCCGCAGATCGCCGTCGCGACGGGCACGATCAGATGCCATAGCCACCACGAATACCGCCGTAACGGATAGGCATTCTCGCGCCAATAGCCGACGCCGCTGGCAATCGTGACCGCAGCCGTTACCCCCTCGTTTCCGGGCGTAATGGCAAAAATCTGGCCGCCCAGGCTGTGGCCGATCCAGACCAGCGGTCTGCCGGGGGCGAGACCGCGCGTGAAGGCAAGGGCGGCAGCACAGTCCTGTCGCGCCCAGGTGAGAACGTCAGCGTCGAAGCCGCGCAGCGTTCGCGGCGCCGAATCGCCCATGCCGCGATAGTCGAACGTCACGACCTGCCATTCCTGGCCGGCAAGCCGCGGAATACTCGCGCGCGGCCAGCCGGTAACCGTCTGCGGCAACGATGGTCCTGGCGTGGACGTCGATCGGATCCACTCGCTGTGTATGGACCCCGGCTATGCTACAAGAATCGCCCGAAACGAAAAGGAATGGCATGAGCGCCTATGTCATTGCGAACGTCAAGGTCACCGACCCGACGCGCTACGCGGAGTACGTCAAACTGACGCCACCGTCCGTCGTGCCCTACGGTGGCCGTTTCCTCGCTCGCGGCGGACGAGCGGAGAATCTTGAAGGCGCAACGGAAGCAAACCGGGTCGTCATCCTCGAGTTTGACAGCTATGAGCGCGCCAGGGACTGGTACGAGTCGGAGGGATATCGTGTGGCGAAGGCCTTGCGGCAGAGTGCTTCGGTTTCCAGCCTGATTATCGTCGACGGGGTCAGTGGCTAGTCTTCATGCCCGCCTTCGCAAAGCCGGCAGCCAAATGCCGCCCGCCCGCGGTAGCCTATTAGGCGGGGCGGGACGACGGACACCTCAGCATGAACAAATTTCCCTGGCCGAAGGCATTGCTGGCCACCGCATTATTGATCGGCCTGCCGGCCTCCTCGCACGACGATTCGCTGGGGGCAAGGTTCGTCGACCCGGAAGGCGCAAACGCCACGGACTGTCTCGAACACCACGAGCCCTGCCGCAGCATCCAGTTCGCGCTCGCGGCCGCGCGGGCCGGAAACACCGTGAAGGTAGCGGCCGGAATCTACGACATGAGCGGCGTCGATCCCGAGAGCTATCTCTTCGGCGTGAAGCAGGCGCAGGGCGGCTACCAGCCTGGCAGTCACTTCGACCGGCAGGATCCGGAAACCTGGCCGACAATCCTGGTCGGGGTGGATCCCCTTTATCGCCAGGCACTGCTGAGTCACGGCTTCAAGTGGGCCGCGGACATGGCGTCCGCCCAGCTCGGGATCGTGGATGACAGCCCTGCGCCCGCCCTGCAGGCCACCGCAATTGCGGCCGCTGACTGCGTGCAGGGCTTCGCCGGCCAGTTCCCGTGCCGCAACGTCGAGTTTCTTGCGCAGATCTCGCTGAACCAGTTCGTCAGCCAGCCGGCCGCAGCAGCGAATGTCTGGGGTTTTATCGACCTGAACGACAACCGCGAGTATGCGGTCGTCGGGCTCCACAATGGTACGGCCGTGGTCGAAGTCACCGATCCCGTCAATCCCCGTCAGGTCGCCACGATTCCCGGGCCGTCATCCGCATGGCGCGAAGTGAAGATCTACCAGGAATTCAACGTACCGACGAACCGCTTTCGTGCGTTCGCCTACATCACGACCGAGGCCATCAACGCCGGACTGCAGGTCATCGATCTGGGCGGGCTTCCCGCCACCGCGACCCTGGCGACGACATTGCTCGACACGTCCACGCAACACACGGCCTATATCTCGAACATCGATTATTCGACCAACATGGCGCTGCCAGGCGCTGAGGCGTTTCTCTGGCTCGCGGGGACCAGCGTCGACACCGGGTCATGGCGCGTCTACAGCCTCGCGGATCCCGCGCAACCGCAGTTCATCCGGCAGGCGCCCGGCGGCAGCCAGTACGTACACGATGCGACCAGCCTGCTGATTACCGACGAGCGCACGACGCAGTGCGCCCTGGCTCACAATCCGTGCGAAATCTACGTTGATTTCAACGAGAACACGGTCGATCTCTGGGACGTGACCGACAAAGCGGCGCCGGTGCTCCTGTCATCCACGACTTATTCCGATGCCAGCTACACGCATTCCGGCTGGCCAACGACGGACCAGCGGCGGATCTTCGTGCACGACGAGACCGAGGAGATCCAGCGTGGGCTGTTCACCCAGATTTACACGATGAACGTGGACGATCTGCTGAATCCATTCATCGTTGCGAGTTACCAGGGACCCGACACGACGACCGACCACAATGGCTACACGAAAGGCGACCTGCTCTACGTTTCCCACTATCGGCGCGGACTGGTCGTGTTCGACGCGAGTGTCCCCGAAGCACTCCGCGAGGTCGCGCACTTCGACACTTTCCTGGTGCCTGCTGCAAACGCGGCCGGCACGGACGGCGCCTGGGGCGTTTATCCGTTCTTCCCGTCGGGTACCGTGGTGGTCAGCGACATGAGTAACGGCCTGTTCGTATTGCGCGACCAGGCGGCGGACTTGTCCCAGAATGCCGGACGCATTGGATTCGTTGGCGCTGCCGCAACCGCAAGCGAGGGCGCCGGCACCGTGCGGGTGACGGTGCGAAGAAATGCCGGATTTGCCGGTGCGGTCAGCATCGACTATGAAACGAGCGACGGTACCGCCACGGCAGGCAACGATTACACGGCCGCGTCGGGTACGCTCAACTGGGCAGCAGGCGACATCGACGAGCGCAATATCGATATTGTGCTGCTCAACGATACGGCCAATGAGCCAAACGAAACCTTCAGGATCACGTTGTCAAATGCCACGGGCGGGGCAGCCATAGACGGGTCCGCGACTCTGGACGTGCAAATCTCGAATGACGATGCCGCAGTGCCACCCGGCGGTGGAGGAGGTGGCGGTGGGGGAGGCGCGGACGCCTGGTTGGTGTTCCTGGCCGGACTGTTGCTCTTGCGTTCAGCCTTCCGCGGCCGCCGGGTCCGGATCAGGGGGCTTGCGCGATGACCTTTGAGCGAGCGAGCCAGGCTTCGACGGGTCTCCGCAAGGCGACGGCCTGCCGGATCTCGAGCATCAGGGGTCCGCAGCGACCCGCATACTTGTCGACGATTTCCGTCGGGACCTCGTGCCCAAAGGCAAGCTGATACGAGCGCAGCGCAGCCGCGAGATTTGCCGAAACCGGGGCGCCAATACTCACGAGTCGTCTCTCATCGGTCACTTATACGCGCAATCGCGCGGCTCTGCCTTTGAATCGACATTTTTGCGTCGCCGCCGGAATCGGAACCAGAGGCCTGCCGCGACGCCGATGAGGGCACCGATCAGATGCGACTGCGGCACGACCGGCGCGCCCAGCCATTCCTGAAACGGAAAACTTGCGTCCCAGGGTTGTTCGAGCAGGACCTTGAGCGTGCCGGCAGCGAGCGCCGCGAGCGGCAGCCAACGAGCGCGTTGGCGGGGTTCCGCCAGCCATACCACACACCCGGCGAAATAAAGCGTGTGCAGGACGCCCGATAATCCCCGGTACCAGATGAGTTCCGGCATCGCGATCCAGAAGACGAGCGAAATCAGCATGGGCGCAATGCCGAGAATGAGCACTAACTCGCCAGCACGCAGGCGTGCCTCGAACAATCGGCCGAGCAGCAGCAGGGCGACGCCGTTCAGCAGGGCGTGGATCAGCGACAGATGCACGAGGTGGCCCGAAAGGAGCCGCCAGGGCTCCGCGCCGAGCAACGGCCGACGGTACTCCAGCAGTGCACCGTCGGACAGCAGCTCGAGCGCCAGAATGATCACCACGAGTAGCGGCAAGCCGGCGGCGGAGGTCGGGCGCACGCGTATCCCTTTGCGCTAGGCTGTGCGCATTATGGCGGCAAATCCGTTGGTCCAGCTCGGGATCTCGTTGTTGCTGGGTCTGCTGGTTGGTCTGCAGAGACAACGATCGGAATCATCGATCGGCGGTATCCGCACCTTTCCGCTGATCGCGACATTCGGGACCTTGTGCGGCCTGCTCGCAGTCGAGCATGGCGGCTGGATCGTTGCCGCGGGACTCATTGCGCTGGCGGCGCTGCTCGTCGTCAGCAACCTTATGCTGGCAAAGGCGGGCGACAGGGACGCCGGCCAGACGACCGAAGTGTCGGCCCTGCTGCTCTACGGTATCGGCGCCTACCTCGTCTTCGGGGAAATGGAAGTTGCCGTCGTTCTGGGCGGGGCGATCGCTGTACTGCTGCACTACAAGGATCTGCTCCATGCATTTGCGGGTCGCTTCGGCGAGCGCGACGTCACCGCCTTCATGCAGTTCGTCCTGATCACGCTCGTGATCCTGCCGATCCTGCCCAACGAGGCTTATGGGCCTTATGCCGTGCTCAATCCGTTCCAGATCTGGCTGATGGTGGTTCTGATCGTCGGTATCAGCCTCGTCGGTTACGTCGCATACAAGCTGTTCGGAGCCCGTGAGGGCGCGGTGCTCGGCGGCTTGATCGCCTGTCTTCATCCCTGCGCAGCTCGCAGACGATGCGTCTGTTGACGGTGGGCCTCCTGGTCCTGCTGCTGCAGATTCCGGTCGCGATGATCGGCGGCCAGGTGTCAGAACGGCAGCATCGCGGCATGGAGGCGATCGAGGAGGTTTCGTCGAAATGGGGCAATCAGCAGTTCCTGAGCGGACCTGCGATGGTTGTGCCCTATACGTACCGCTGGGTCGAGACGAATCGAGACGGGCAGGAAGTTGCGCGCGCCGAGCCGCGTTTCGCCGTCTTCCTGCCGGACGCTCTCGCGATTCGTGGAACAGCCGAGTCGGAGATCCGCAAGCGCGGAATCTATTCGGTTCCGGTCTATCGACTCGATCTCACTTTAACCGGGAAATTTTCGCGCCCGGATTTCTCCAACCTTTCGGTCGAGCCGGCTGCGATTGCCTGGGATCGCGCGCATCTGGTCGTCGGCATCTCGGACACGCGTGCGATCCAGCGGGAAACAGCCGTCAGCTGGAACGGCAAGCCCATATCGTTCGTTCCAGGCACCGGCGCCTGGCCCGACGCGGGTGCGGGAATCCATGCTGTGGTCGGTTTAGCTGAAGGCGTAGATGCGGTCGAGTTCTCGGTACCACTGTCTTTGAACGGCAGCCAAGGCGTTTACTTCGCCCCATTCGGACAGAACACGACGGTCGTCCTGAATTCGAACTATCCGCACCCGAGCTTTCAGGGAAACTGGCTTCCGGCAAAACGTACGGTATCCGCTGACGGATTCGAGGCGAGCTGGTCCATCCCTTTCCTCGGGCGCAGCTTTCCTCAGGCATGGGCGGCCGAGGCCGACATGAAGCAGCAGATCCTGGATTCGCGCTTCGGCGTCGACTTCCTGAACCCGGTGGATCACTACCGGATGGCCGAGCGCAGCGTGAAGTACGCGAGTCTCTTCATCCTGCTCACGTTTGCAACTCTGTGGCTTTTCGAGGTGCGCGCCGGCGTGCGGGTTCATCCGATCCAGTTCCTGATGCTCGGTGGGGCGCTGTGCCTGTTCTACCTGCTGCTGCTGTCCCTGTCGGAGCACCTCGCGTTTCCGGTGGCCTATGGGCTCGCCAGTATTTCGGTAATCGGCATGGTCGCGGCCTATGGCATCGTGGTGCTGCGTGGCATGGGCCGCGCACTCGCGGTCGCGACGGGCGTCGCATTGCTGTACGGCTACCTCTACGTGCTGCTGGTCAATGAAGACTATGCGCTGTTGATCGGTTCGATCGGCCTGTTCCTGGTACTGGCCTTGATCATGTACGCGACCCGGCGCGTGGACTGGTACGGCGTCGGCAAGGCAGGCCGATGACGGGCGGGCAGGGAGGCGCCGACGCGCGCATGCGGGCCAGCTGCCTGTGCGGTGCCGTGAGGTTCGAGATCCAGGGTCCCTTTCCGGCGCTCTACCAGTGTCATTGCACCCTGTGCC
>JALYJS010000219.1 GCA_030799345.1 Pseudomonadota bacterium
GTCAGGTAGCCGCCCTCTTCATAGCCGACATAACCGGGCGGCGCACCGATCAGGCGGGCGACCGAATGCTTTTCCATGAATTCCGACATATCCACGCGGATCAACGCTTCCTCGGTATCGAACAGGAACTCTGCGAGCGCCTTCGAAAGCTCCGTCTTGCCGACGCCGGTCGGGCCGAGGAACAGGAATGAACCGTTCGGGCGGTTCGGGTCGGAGAGCCCGGCCCGCGAGCGGCGGATTGCGTCGGCGACGCTCTTGACGGCTTCGGTCTGGCCGACGACACGCTGACCGATCGCCTGCTCCATCTGCAGGAGCTTTTCGCGCTCGCCTTCGAGCATTTTCGCGACCGGTATGCCGGTCCACTTGGATACGACCTCCGCGATCTCCTCTTCGCCCACCTTGTTGCGCACGAGCTGGGGCGCCTTGGTCTCGGCACTGTGCGCGTCGGCGAGGCGCTTCTCGAGGTTGGGGATCGTGCCGTGCTGCAACTCCGCCATGCGGGCCAGATCGCCGGCGCGGCGCGCGGCGTCGAACGCGGTCTTGGCGCGCTCCAGCTCTTCCTTGATGTGGCTGGTGCCCTGCAGCGCGGCCTTCTCCGACTTCCAGATCTCCTCGAGATCGGCGTACTGCCGCTCGAGTTCGGTCAGCGACTCCTGCAACTGCTCCAGGCGTTTCTTGGACGCTTCGTCAGTTTCCTTCTTCAGCGCCTCGCGCTCGATCTTGAGCTGGATGATGCGACGCTCCAGGCGGTCTAGCGACTCGGGCTTGGAGTCGATCTCCATACGGATGCGCGACGCCGCCTCATCGATCAGGTCGATCGCCTTGTCGGGCAGCTGACGGTCGCTAATATAGCGGTGCGACAGGGTCGCCGCCGCGACGATCGCGGGATCCGTGATTTCGACGCCGTGATGGACCTCATAGCGTTCGTTCAGGCCGCGTAGGATCGCGATCGTGTCTTCGACCGAGGGTTCATCTACCAGCACTTTCTGGAAACGGCGCTCGAGCGCGGCGTCTTTCTCGACGTACTTGCGATACTCGTCGAGCGTGGTCGCACCCACGCAATGCAGCTCACCGCGCGCCAGCGCCGGCTTCAGCATATTGCCGGCGTCCATCGAGCCCTCGGCCTTGCCGGCGCCGACCATCGTGTGCAGCTCGTCGATGAACAGGATCACGGAGCCTTCCTGCTTGGCGAGATCGTTCAGCACGCCCTTCAGGCGTTCCTCGAACTCACCGCGGAATTTCGTGCCCGCGATCAGCGAGCCCATGTCGAGCGAGAGGATGCGCTTGTGCTTGAGTCCCTCCGGCACTTCATTGTTAACGATGCGTTGCGCCAGCCCTTCAACGATCGCGGTCTTGCCGACCCCGGGCTCACCGATCAGTACCGGGTTGTTCTTGGTGCGCCGCTGCAGCACCTGGATCGTGCGGCGAATCTCGTCATCTCGGCCGATGACCGGGTCGAGCTTGCCCTGGATCGCACGCGCAGTCAGGTCGAGCGTGAATTTGTCGAGCGCGCCGCGCTGCTCCTCGGCATTGGGGTCGTTGATCTTCTCGCCGCCGCGCAGATCCGTTATCGCCTTCTCGATCGCGCCCTTGGCGGCGCCGGAATCCTTCATTACGCGGCCGACCGTGCCGCGGTCGTCACAGGCTGCGAGCACGAAGAGTTCGCTCGAGATGTACTGGTCGCCCCGCTTCTGCGCGAGCTTGTCGGTGCCGTTCAGCAGGCGGATCAGGTCGTTGGAGGGGTGGAGATCGCCTTCCCCTCCTTCCACGCTCGCGATGCGCCCGAGTTCTTCGAGCAGGCGCGAGCGCAGCAGGTTCACGTTGACGCCCGCGCGGTCGAGCAAGGGCCGCGTGCTGCCCCCCTCCTGATCGAGGAGCGCAAGCAGCAGGTGCACGGGCTCGATGAACTGATGGTCGCGGCCATTGGCGAGCGACTGCGCATCCGCAAGCGCGAGCTGGAATTTCGATGTCAGGCGGTCCATGCGCATGGCAGGACTCCGGAAAACTGGCTTGCCCGGTCCATGAGGCCGCACGACCGGCGATTCAAGCCCGCAGTAGTGCGAATGTAACCGTTTTTCAAGGATTTACGCGGGTTGCGGACCGAACGGGTAGTGGCAGCGGCCCGAATTTGTTACAACCTTACTGGCGCGGACCATCCGACGAGGGCGGCCGCGACGGGATCGGCATCGATTGAACGCAATGGGACTTGATCCTCGGGACAGGTACCCGGAGAAGACATGACGCGCACCCGCGCGCCTTACGGATTTGTCGGCGACGGCCGGCTGTCACGGCACTGGCGCCATTATTTTTCGAGCCTGGGCATCCACTGGAAACTGTGGTCGCGCCGCCTTGCGCGCGCCGAGGGCCTGGGCGCCACTGAAACGCTGGAGGACTGCGACGTGATCCTGCTCGCGGTCGCGGATGATGCGGTCGAGCCCGTGCTGGGACAAATGCGTGCCGAGGGCCTCGGAAACCGCACATTCGTCCACTTCTGCGGGGGCCGCTCCTTCGATGGCGCCTGGGGCGCACATCCGCTGATGAGTTTTGGCGCCACGCTGTACGAACCCGGTTTCTATCGTGACATTCCAATATTCGCGGAAGTGGATTCTGGACGGCCCGATGCGTCCGCCCATTTCGAGGCAGTGTTTCCACAGTTGCCGAACCCCTGCTTTGCGCTCCGCACGGAAGACAAGGCGTACTACCACGCGCTCTGCGCGCTCGCTGGCGGCATGACGGCCGTGCTGTGGCGCGAATTCTTCGCAGCTATGGCGGCCCGATTCGATGCGCCCCGCGACGCCCTCGCCTGTTATCCGCGGCGGATCATCGAGAACGTGCTCGCCTCCGCGGACGGCGCGCTGACCGGTCCTGTTGCGCGGGGCGATACCGGCACGATTCGCGCTCACCTGGAGGCACTGGACAGCAGCCCGCTCGGCCCTGTCTACGAGGCCTTCATCGTCGCTGCCGGCCGGGAGCGCGCATGAAATCCGTGCTCGAATTCGCCGCGGCAAAAGCCGAAGGGCGAAAGATTTCGATGGTCACCTGCTACGACGCGTGCTTCGCGCGGCTGCTCGAAACGTCCACGATCGACAGCCTGCTGGTCGGCGACAGTGCGGCCATGGTCATGCACGGGTATCCCGACACCCTGGCCGCGACGGTCGAGCTGATGGCACTGCATACGGCGGCGGTCCGGCGCGGCGCGCCCACGCGTTTCCTGGTCGCCGACATGCCCTTCCTTTCGTTCCGCAAGGGCATACCGGCCGCGATGGACGCCGTCGCAGCGTTGATGCGCGCCGGCGCAAATGCGGTGAAGCTCGAAGGCGTCGACGGTCACGAAGACGTCATCGCCGCCATCGTCGGTTCCGGTGTTCCGGTGATGGGACATCTGGGCCTCACGCCGCAGTCGGTCCATGCCCTCGC
>JALYJS010000224.1 GCA_030799345.1 Pseudomonadota bacterium
CTTTCAGCGGCTTGTAGGCGGCGTGCACCGGGTGACCCATGCCGAATGACAGCTTGAGCAACGTCCATTCCCAGTTGCAGTTGTGCGAGGTCACGACGATGATCGATTGCCCGGCATCGAGGGCCGCGCGAGCGGCCTGCTCGCCCACGAACGTCACGCGCCGGTCGATTTCCTCGGGCCTCATTGTCGCCGCCTTGATGATCTCGACAGAGACCGAGGCGAAGCTGCGATAGAAGGCACGCCGGGTCGCCTTGACCCACGCGGCGTCGCGATCCGGAAAACAGGCGGCGAGCTGCATGTCGATGACATCGCGCCGGTGCCGCAGTACGCGCTCGGCAAGCCAGGCGAATAGCCGCCCGACGCCGTACCAGACCGGCAGTGGCAGCGACGAGAGGGCGCGCAGCCAGAGCGGCATACGCACGAATGCACGCCGTTCCTCGAGATCCGCGGTGCGGCGCCGGACCCGCTGCCTGCGGGCCTTGTGCATCTGGGGTGGTAGGTTCATCCCGCGGGGCAGCTTACCGGATCGATCCCGGCGCTGCAGTTGCGGGTTCGCGCCGCGGCCGGCGCGACCCGCCGCGGACCCTCAGAGGGTCAGAACTTGAACGAGAATCCCGCCGTCGCGTTCCAGGAATAGAACTCGTTCTCCGCCATGCGGCTGCGGTCGCCGCTGAAGTAGCGCAGCGGCTCATCCGTGATGTTCTGCATCTGGACGTACATGGTGAGCTGCGGCGTCGCCTGGTAACTCGCCTTCAGGTCGAGCTGCCCGTGGGTGTCAACGTAAAGATCGCTGGCAGCGTCTTCACCCACGGTGTCCAGGTACTCGCTGCGGTACGCATAGCCGAGCCGGAACTCGAATCCGTACTTCGCCCAGTACAAGGCCGCGCTCGCGATATGGTCTGATTGCAGGAAGAACGGCACGTCGTCTTCACGGTCGAACGTTTCGGCTTCGCTGTCCGAGTACGTGTAGCCGAGCTGCACGCCGAGGCCGTCAAAGGGGCTCGGCAACCGATGGAACTGCTGCTGGTAGTTCAGCTCGACGCCGAGGATGCTGCCATCGCGGGCGTTCTGCGGCTGCAGGATCTCGAGCTCCGAATAAAAACGGCCCTCGAACTCCTCCTCTTCGATCACCTGCAGACGCGTGAAAATCGGATTCTCGATGTCCTTGTAGAACATGCCGAGCGCGACGATGCCGGCGGGCTCGAGATACCACTCGAGCGACACGTCCAGGTTCATGGATTCGAGCGGATCAAGATCCGGATTACCGGCCTCGATCGCGCCTTCGAAGACACCCGGTTCGTCCTCGATCTCCTCGGTCTCGAAGATCCGGAACGGCACGTTCTGTTCGTACGAAGGCCGGCCGATCGTATTGGTCCAGGCCGCGCGTACCAGGAAATCCTCCCGGACCGCGAGATTGACCTGCAGACCCGGCATCCAGTTCGTGTAGTTCTTGGCACCGAGCACCGGCGCAGGCGGATCGGCCGCGAGATCGCCGTCGACGAACTGCAGGTCGAACGCGCTGAAGTCGGTCTCGGTCCGTTCAACACGCACGCCGCCGACCCAGGTGGACCGGCCAATGGCCGTGGTGCCCATCAGGTAGGCCGCGCTGACTTCTTCCTTGACGTCGTAATCGACGCCAAATGATTCCGCTGCGCTGTCCGCGTCCGAGCGCTCGAAGGACACCTCGTTGGCGTTGAAGAATCCATGTGCGGCGCGATAGTCGACGCCGCGACCGAAGACGTATCCGCCGGCTTCGGAATCGAACGTCACGCTGCGGTCCTGGGCCACCTGTGAAAGCAGGTAGTCCCCGTCGAATCCGTCGTATACGTCGAAATCCTGGTCGCTCGTCTGCTCCCTGTCGACCAGCTTCACGCCGAACTTGATCGAACTGGGGTTCGAACCGAACAGGAGGTCGCGGGTCAGGTCGACCTGGCCGACCATGAGATCCTCGGAGATCAGCTGTCCGCCGCGGGCTACTTCATCGAACTCGTACCGATCCGGGTCGAGTACGTCGGCGCCGCCGTCAACGACGAAGAATCGCCGCGACGTGTCGTACGTCATCGGTACTTCGCTGTCGAGAGCAAACCCGTAGACGTTCTCGTAGGGCGTGTCCTGCTCGGTCTCGCCGTACGTCGCCGACACGTCGAGCGTCCAGTCGCCGAAGCCAAACTCGCCCCCCAGGCTCGAAGTCAGAATCGACTGGATCTCGAGGCGTTCCGACGTGATCCGCTCGGCCTCGCCCTCGTTAAAGAGGCCGGAAGTCTCGGTCTGATCCTCGAGGTCGCCATTGCGGTAATCGAGGACGTATTCGGACTGCACCTCCGTGTCCTCATAGCGGTTGTAGAGGTTTCTCCAGTAAAGCCGGGTTCGATCGTTCATCTGATACTCGAGATTCGCAACGAACCCTTTGCGGACCCGCTGGATCTCGTAATCGCGCAGCGCAAACTCGTCGGGGACGAGGAAATCGCCCTCCTCGGTCCAGGGATCGCCGCCTTGCACGTTCTGGGAATTGAATTCGCGGTCGGAGTAACTTCCCGACAGCACGATGCCCCACTGCTTATCGGCGCCGAAGGTCTGGCCGAGCGCAACGGATGCGCCGTAGGGATTCTCGCCATTCAGGTTGTAGTAGCCGGCGTCCACGTTGGCCGAGAAAAAATGCCCGTCCGGATCGTCGAAAGCGCTCGGCGTAATGATATTGATCGTGCCGCCGATGGAATTACCGTCGAGATCCGGTGTAACCGCCTTGATGACCTCGATTTTCGAAAGCACGTCGGCGGGCACTGTGTCGAGCGCCACGCGCCGCGTGTCGCCTTCCGGCGAGCCGATCAACTGGCCGTCAACCGTGACATTGCTGAGCGCGGCGTCGATGCCGCGGATCGTCACGTAACGTCCTTCGCCCTGATCCGTCGTTACCGAGATCCCCGGCACGCGCGACAGGGTTTCTGCGGCGTTTCGGTCGGGCAGCTTGCCGGCATCGTCGGCCGTGATCGAATCCTTGATCGTTACGGACGACTTCTTGTCCTGCAGCGCCGTGGCCTGCGCGAGGCGGAAGCCCACGACGGTGATGGCCTCCATGCCGGTGCCCGCCATGTTGATATTGGCCGTCGTCGCGCCGGTCGCCTCGACCGAGACCGTAGCGAGCGTACGCTCGAATCCGACGTAATCG
>JALYJS010000260.1 GCA_030799345.1 Pseudomonadota bacterium
GGTCCGACGGAATACCGGCTGCTCGCATTCCTGATGACCCATCCCGATCGCGTGTACTCGCGCAGCCAGCTGCTCGATCGCGTCTGGGGCGGCAACGTCTATGTCGAGGAGCGCACGGTGGACGTTCACATCCGCCGACTGCGCAAGGCGCTCGAGCCAAGCGGCTGCGACCGGTTGGTACAGACCGTGCGGGGCGCCGGCTACCGGTTTTCGGCGCAGGACGACTGACGGATGTCGCCTGCCTGGTCATTTGCGCTGGCGCGACTCGGGATCGCGATCGTGATGGCCATCCTGCTCGGGATCATCTTTGGCCACGTGGGCCTCTGGTTGACGGTCGTGCTGGGTGGAACACTCGCCTGGCAATTCGCCAATCTGTACCGGCTGCAGCGCTGGCTGCGGCACCGATCGCAGGAAGAGCCGCCGGATTTCGGTGGTGTCTGGGGCGACGTCGTCGGGCTGATCGGCAGGATCTACCGGCGCAAGCAGTTCCACAAGCGACGCGTCACGCAGCTGTTCCGCGAGTTCCGGCGTCTTTCCGCCGCGCTGCCGGACGCGGTCGTCCTGATGACGCCGGAACGCGAGATCCTCTGGTTCAATCGCAAGTCCGCGGAGCTGCTCGGGCTGCAGCGCAAGGCGGATATCGGCATGTCGATCGAGAACCTCGTGCGCAATCCGGAGTTCTCCCGCTACCTGCGCGGGCCGGGCGGCGGCGGGGGCATTGTCGTGCGACTGCAGGACGGCGATCGATGGCTCACGTTCGTCAAGATTCCCGCCGGCAACCAGGTGCTGCTGCTCGCGCGCGACGTCACGCGCGAAGCGCGCCTCGAACAGATGCGCACCGATTTCGTCGCGAACGCCTCGCATGAGCTGCGCTCGCCACTGACCGTCGTCGCGGGATATCTCGACCAGCTTGCCGAGGATCCCGAGCTCTCTCCGGAGTGGCGCGACCCGGTGCTGGACATGCGCCGCCAGGCCGAGCGCATGCGCAATATTGTCGAAGACCTGCTCGAGTTGTCGCGGCTGGAGGCAGGCTCCGAAGAAGCGCCGACATTGCCGGTAGACCTGCCGTCGCTGCTGGCGGACGTCGTGCTTCAGGCGCGTACCACCGCATCGGCGCCGCCGATCGAGCTCGAGATGGACGCCGACTGCTGGCTGCAGGGCAGCGAGCGTGAACTGCATTCGATCGTTTCCAACCTGCTCTCGAATGCCGTCAAGTACACCCCGGCATCCGGCGCGGTCACGGTGCGATGGTCGAAGGATGCGCAGGGGGCGCGGCTCAGCGTCGCCGACACGGGAATCGGCATCGCCGCCGAGCATCTGCCCCGCCTGACCGAGCGTTTTTACCGCGCGGACCGCGCGCGGGCCCGTGCGACCGGCGGTTCCGGTCTGGGTCTCTCGATCGTCAAGCACGCCCTGCAGCGCCACGGCGGCCGGCTGGAAATCGCGAGCGTAGAGGGGCGGGGATCGACCTTTACGGCCCATTTTCCGGCAAGACGGGTGTTGCGGGCAGCGGTTTCCGGTCGCGCCACCGGCTGAAACAAAAGTGCAACAATCGCGACGTAGTGTAGGCGGCGCCGAGGCAACGGCGTGCCGTTGCCGGGCAACTCGGTACCGGTCAATGGAGAACGTCGTGCGCAAAATACTCGTCCTGGCAGCCCTTTCCGCCGTCGCCGCCTCGCCCGCCTGGGCACAGTCCGCGCGGGACTACATCAGCGTCGTGGGGTCGTCCACGGTGTTTCCGTTCACGTCCACGGTCGCCGAACAGTTCGGCCGCGGCAGCCGGTTCAAGACGCCGAAGGTCGAAAGCACGGGCACCGGCGGGGGCATGAAACTCTTCTGTGCCGGCGTCGGCGTCCAGCATCCGGACGTCACCAATGCCTCGCGCCGCATGAAGGCCTCCGAACTCGCCGACTGCCGCAAGAATGGCGTCAACGACGTGATCGAGATCAAGATCGGATTCGACGGCATCGTCGTCGCGAATGCGAAGGCATCGCCGGTGTATAAGCTGACCCGCAAGGACATCTACCTCGCGCTTGCTAAACAGGTGCCGGATCCGGCCGCGCCCAGCAAGCTGGTTCCGAACCCGTACAAGACCTGGAAAGAGGTCAACCCGGCATTGCCCGCGGCCCGCATCGAGGTGCTCGGCCCGCCGCCGACTTCCGGGACGCGCGACTCGTTCATCGAGCAGGTCCTGGAGCCCGGCTGCAGCACATTCGCCTGGATCAAGTCGCTGAAGGACGTGGATGAACGGCGCTTCAAGCAGGTCTGCACGACGATCCGCGAGGACGGCGTGTTCGTCGAAGCGGGCGAGAACGACAACCTGATCGTGCAGAAGCTCGCTGCGAACCGTAATGCGCTCGGCGTGTTCGGCTACAGCTTCCTCGAGGAGAACACGAACGTCCTGCACGGCTCCATGATCGAGGGCGTGGCGCCCGATGTCGAAACGATCGCGAGCGGCGAGTACCCGGTCTCCCGCGCCATGTTCATCTACGCCAAGAAGGCGCACGTCGGCGTCATTCCCGGCATGAAGGAATTCATCGCCGAGTTCACCAGCGAGAAGGCCTTCGGCGAAGACGGCTACCTCGCCGACAAGGGTCTCGTGTCCGCTCCCAAGGCTGAGCGTGCGAAGATCCGCCGCGATGCCGAGACGCTCGCCACCCTTAAATCCCTCTGAGGCCGTAACCATGAAGAGATCCCTGGCGGCGGTCGCGCTGGGAGTCTTCCTGAGCGCTTCTTTTGCCGCGTCCGCCGAAACCGACGCGGCAGTGATGGCGGAACTGGAGCAGCTGCGCGCACAGGTCGCCGCGCTGGTGCAGCGGGTCGAGCAGCTCGAGCAATCGCAGCCGGCCCCGGCAACGGCCGGGGCGGCGGCGCCGGCGGACTCCACGCAGGTCATGGAATCCCGCCTGGTCGCGATCGAGGAAACGAACGACCGCCAGACGGACCAGCTCGCGCAGAATCTCGCCTCGTCCGGGGCCATGGACTGGGCGCGCCGCATCCGGTGGAAGGGTGACCTGCGTTATCGCCACGAGCAGTTCGACGTCGAAGGCGCCGCTTCCGACCGCGTGCGGCATCGGCTGCGCGCCCGCTTCGGACTGGACGCAAAAGTCTCGGATTCGATTGCGGTCGGCCTGCAGATCGCGACCAGCGAAGGACGCGATTCGCGTTCGACCAATTCGACGCTCGATGCCGCGAACCAGCACGAGGAGAT
>JALYJS010000273.1 GCA_030799345.1 Pseudomonadota bacterium
CACCACTTCCAGATCGCCATCCAGCAGGAGTTGGAGGGCGTGCCGACCTTCCAGAAGTTCGCGTTCTTCGGTGCATACACCGAGGGCTGGGGACTGTACGCCGAGCGCCTTGCAAAGGAAGAGGGTCGCTTCACGGACCCGATGCAGGACTTCGGCCGCCTGCAGAACGAGATGCTGCGTGCCGCGCGGCTCGTCGTCGATACCGGCGCCCACTCGAAGAAGTGGACGCGCGAGCAGATGATCGACTACATGCTCGAGAACAATCCGATGACGGTCGAGGATGCGACCAAGGAAACCGAGCGGTACATCGACACGCCGGGACAGGCGCTCTCCTACAAGATCGGCATGCTGAAGATCCTGGAACTGCGGGACAAGGCGAAGACCGCGCTCGGGGCGCGCTTCGACATCCGCGATTTCCACGATACGGTGCTGAAGAATGGAGCCGTGCCGCTGCCGATCCTCGAGGAGCTGGTGGACGACTACATCGCCGCCCGCAAGGCGGCCTGACCGTACTCAGCCTGCGGGGCGCAGCTTCGGCATGGTCGCGCTGGCATCGGCCAGCAGTTCGTCGGCCGCTTGCGTGAGGATCGCGAGGCCCTCGTCGATGATCGCGTCCTCGGCCGTGATTGGCACGAGGATGCGGATCACGTTGCCGTAAACGCCGCAGGACAGCAGGATCAGCCCGATTTCCCGCGCGCGCGCCGTCAGACGCCGCGTCAGGTCCGCCGCGGGCCGGCCCGGATCGCCGCCCTCACAAAGCTCGAACGCGACCATCGCCCCGAGCCGCCGCACTTCGGCGATATCCGGGTGCCGGGCGGCGAGTGTGCCCAGCACGCGGCCGATCTTTTCCCCAATCCGTTCGGCGCGCTCGAAAATGCGCTCGTCGTCGAATACGTCGAGCACCGCGAGCGCCGCCGCGCAGGCGACCGGATTGCCGGCGTAGGTGCCGCCGAGGCCGCCGGTGCCGCAGGCATCCATGATCTCGGCGCGGCCGACGACCGCCGACAACGGAAAACCGCCGGCCAGCGATTTCGCCAGCGTCGTGAGATCAGCCGCTATGCCGTAGTGCTCCATCGCGAACATCCGGCCGGTGCGGCCGGCGCCGCACTGGATCTCGTCGGCAACCAGCACGATGCCATGCCGGTCACAGATTTCCCGCAGCCGCAGCACGAATTCCTTCGGCGCGACGTAGAAGCCGCCTTCGCCCTGCACCGGCTCGAACACGATCGCGGCCACGCGATCCGGTGCGACGTCGCACTTGAACAGCAGTGCCAGCGCATCGAAGGCATCGTCAACCGACACGCCGTGCAGCGCGTTCGGAAACGGCACGTGGTAGACCTCGGCCGGATAGGGGCCAAAGCCGGTCTTGTAGGGATCGACCTTCCCGGTCAACGCGAGCGCCATGATCGTGCGCCCGTGAAATCCGCCGGCAAAGGAGATGACCGCAGAGCGGCCGGTCGCGGCGCGCGCGATCTTCACCGCGTTCTCGATCGCCTCGGCGCCCGTCGTCATCAGCAAGGTCTTGTTAGGGCCCGTTCCCGGCGCCAGCCGGTTCAGGCGTTCGCAGAGCGCGACGTAGGGTTCATAGCCGGTGACCTGGAAGCAGGCGTGCGTCAGTAGCCCGAGCTGTGCCTGTACGGCCGCGACCACCCGGGGATGACGATGACCCGTATTCAGCACGGCGATACCGCCCGCGAAATCCACGTACCGCCGGCCCTCGACGTCCCAGAGCAGCGCGTTCTCCGCGCGCTCGAGGAATACGGGGTGGGCGAGCGAGACTCCGCGCGCGACCGCGGCCTGGCGTCGGGCCAGCAGGGATTCGTTCGTGCTCATGCCGCGTCAGTGTATCGAGTCTTCGTCGAGGTCGTCGTCTTCGACGATTTCCTCCCAGGTCGTCGTGACGGGCTCGATCGCGCGCGCGGTCTCGGTATCCGCCATGTCGGTATAGCCAAACTCGTCGGGCTCGACGTCATCCATCGGACCGCCCCAGTCTTCCGGTTGCGCCGCGGTCTCGACCGCAAGCGACCGCCATTCTTCGAGATCGACCTCGTCAAGGCCGCCGTCGAATTCCTGGATCTCAATGGTGCCTGCGATTTCGTCGAGCGCAACGATCTGGAACAACTCGCCCTTGTCGCGGTGCGAGTACCAGTTGCCGACGATTGGCGGCAGACGATTGCTCACAAAAACATCCTACGCCCGATTGGCGGGATGTGCCAGACGTTACAATCGGGCCGGGCACTGACCTTGCGTGCCGGTCTCGGGAGAGAACGATGACGACAACGGCCATTGTGGATTTCCGCCGCAACATGAAAGGCGAGGAATCTTCGCCGGCCCCCGACAAGGTCATGAAAGGCGAGCCAAAAACCACGGTCCGGAACTATTTCAGCGATCCCAGCGGGCAGTTCTTCGCTGGCACCTGGTCGAGCACGGTCGGCAAGTGGAAGATCGAATACAGCGAGAATGAATTCTGCCACCTGCTCGAGGGCCGGGTGGTGATCACCTCCGCCGAGGGCAAGCGCTGGCAGTTCAGTGCCGGCGATGCCTGGGTCATTCCCGCCGGGTTCAGCGGCACCTGGGAAACCGTCGAACCCGCGCGCAAGCGTTATGCGATTTTCGAGGCTACTCCCAGTCCATCCCCACCGTGATGCCGACGGTCCGGGGCCGCGCCGGCCAGACCAGTTCGTTGAACAGGCCATAGCCGAATTCGTTGTTCTCGTCCGCGTTTTCCCAGCCGCGCTCGAAGTACTCCTCGTCGAACGCATTCTCGACCCACAGCGTCGCCCACCAGGCGCCTGCGCTCCGATAGCCGAGCCGGAAATTGAATTCGCTCCAGCTGTCGACCGCCGCATCCTGGATGTTGTCCGGGCCGCCGAACATTTCCGACCGGTAAACGTGCTCCGTCGTGAAGAACATTTCGCCCGAAAAGGCCGGACGGCGATAAGTGATGATGGCCGAGGTGCTGACCTCGGGCGCGAACGGCAGGTTGTTGCCATCGCAGGAGCCGCAGGCTCCGATTTCGATGATGTCGGTCGCATCCGTAATCTCGGTGTCGAGCAGGGACAGCCCGAACATGACATCCCAATGCGGACCCGGAACCCAGCGCAGGTCCGCTTCCAGCCCCTGGCCCCTGGCTTCGCCGACATTCGCGACGAGCGAGGATCCGTTGTCGAAATAGACGAGTTGCAGGTCCTGGTAGTCGTACAGGAACAGGGAGGCATTGAGCTGCAGGCTGTTGTTCAGGAGCCGGGTCTTGGCGCCGATCTCGAAGCTGTCCACTTCCTCGGGGTCGAAGGCCTTCGGCGTCGTGCCTGCCGGGGCAGCGCCCTCATCCGTGACCTCCCCGCCGTGCAGGTCGTAGCCGAAGGTCGCGAAGCCGCCGGATTTGTAGCCTTTGGACGCGGTCGCGTAGAGCGTCACATCGTCACTCATGTCGAAACTGAGCGCGAGACGTGGCGTGAATTCGTCCCAGTCCTGCTTGTCGGTGACGAATCCGTCCGTGTAGAACTCGAAGTTGAAGTTGTTGCCAAGCGCGCCGCCGCTGTCGAAAACCCGGCTCTCGATCTCCTTCTCGTCGTAGGTGTAGCGAGCGCCGGCCGTCAGTTCGAGCCGGTCGGACAGTTCGAATGTGAAATCGCCGTAAACCGCCCAGCCTTCGCTGTCGACGTTGACGAGGGACCTTTCAGACTTGTTCACCAGCAGGTCAGCAGGGTCGATGTCATCTTCCCAGTAGGCTTCAAAATTCGGATCGTCGCAGCCCGAGACCGGGCCGCCACCGTCCGGCTCGATGTCGCTGATGCCGACCGCGCGGCAGAGATCATCCTCGGTATAACGGAACTCGAAAAAACCGTCGATCTGCTCACGGTAGACGCTCGCGCCCGCAAACCAGGTTACGCGACCCTCGGACGGCGAATTGAGGCGGAACTCCTGGCTGAAATACTCGACTTCGTTGAGCTGGCGGTAATCATTGACCTGCGTCGGGCCGCCGTCGTAATCCTCCAGGTAATCGAAATTGAACGATTTGTACCCGGTCAGCGAGGTCAGCGCGTAGTCGTTCGGCAGTGACCACTCGATGTTCGCGCGCATGTCGAACACGTCGGAATCGCTGAAACCGTCGTCGCCGAGGTCGATAGCGACCTGGTCTTTCGGCAGGCCGGCAGCCGGCACCCAGTAAACCGAGGGATCCTGCTCGCGGTCCTCGTAAGAAGCCGTCAGCGTCGCATCCATCGTCTCGCCGGCGAAGCGCAGTGCCACACGCCCCGAGCGGATATCGTGAAAGCCGAGGTCATTGCCGCCTTCCGTGTTCTCCAGGAAGCCGTCGTTGCTCAGCGTGTAACCGCTGGCGCGCAAGTACAGGTTTTCACTTAGCGGCAGATTGATCGTGCCGGTTCCCTCGAGGTGGCCGTAGTTGGCCCAGGTCATCTCCGCATTGGCCTCGAACGCATCGACCGGGCGGTTCGTGATGATGCTGACCGCGCCCGCGATGGAGTTGCGGCCGAATAGCGTGCCCTGCGGGCCCTTGACCACCTCGGCGCGCTCGATGTCGTAGAACGACGTGACCACGCCGCCGGTGCGGCCCGCCCAGACGCCGTCGATGAACATGGCAACCGAGGGGTCGCCGCCGATGCCGAAGTCGTTGGTGGCGATTCCGCGCATCGCGAGGGCATCGGTGAAGCCGTCCTCGGTCTTGCCGCTGAACCCGGGCGTGAAATCCACCAGCCCGCGAATGTCGCTCATCCGGGTTTCTTTCATCATGTCGCCCGAGAACGCGGAAACCGACAAGGGAACGTCCTGCAGTGACTGCTGGCGCTTCTGGGCGGTCACAATCACCTCGCCGAGGCCGACGATTTCGGGCGCAGCTTCCTGGGCTTGTGCGACCAATGGACATGCGAGCACGGCGACCACCGCCGCACGGCACGCACCCTGCTTTCTGTTCTTCATGTTCGAGGCTCCCCTGTTTTCATTCCAGCCCATCGATGATGGGCGTCAGCACTTCGAATATCCGGTCTACCTGCGCGCGCTCGATGATGAGCGGCGGCGACATCGCGATCGTATCTCCGGTCGTGCGGACCAGCAGCCCCGCCTCGAAGGCCCGCACCAGAACCTCGTAGCCGCGGGCGCCGGGCGCG
>JALYJS010000276.1 GCA_030799345.1 Pseudomonadota bacterium
GCTCAGAAGAGTCGGAAAATTCGCTCGCTCGGGCGTCCCGTCGGGCGCGCTTCGTGGCGCGATGGCCTTACCGGTCCGTGCCGCGCCGGATCGCGTCGTCGCCGAAGCGGGTGTGGATGCGGTCCACGGCGTCGTCGAGCTGGCGGGCCTCCGCGTTCTCGCGGGGCGTGAACAGATCCAGTTGCGTGGCGGGTGACAGGTCGCTGACGCCGACGCCGAGCAGGCGCACGGCCGCGCGCGGCTGCTCGTCAAGCCAGCGATCGAGCAGCTCCTCCGCAACCTGTGCGATGAGCCGGGTTTCCTGGGTTGGCGGATTGAAGCTTTTCTGCCGCGTATAGGTTTCGAAATCGCGGCGCCGTACTTTGATGCTGATCATGCCGGCCTTGAACTGTCGCGCGCGCAGCCGCGCCGCAGTCTTGTCGGCGAGCTGGGCGAGGCGCTCGCGCAGCAGCTTGCGGTCGCGGATATCCGCGTCGAACGTCTCCTCGGTGCTGATCTGCTTCTCCCGCGCGTCGGCGACGACCGGGCGCTCGTCGATGCCCGAGGCGCGATCGCGGAACTTGCGCGTCTCGCGCCGGAGCAGGGGCCAGAGCACGGATTCCGGCGCGCGCCGGAGTTGTCCCAGCGTGAAGATGCCTTGTTGCTCGAGCCGGGCCGCGGTCTTCGCGCCGATGCCGAACAGCCGCCCGACCGGCATCGGATCGAGCGTCGCCGTGACGTCTTCCGGACGGATGATCGTCAGGCCGTCCGGCTTGTTCATTTCCGACGCGAGCTTTGCGAGCAGCTTGTTGTGTGACACGCCGACCGATGCCGTGATACCGGTCCGGGCGCGGATCAGGCCCTTGATCTCCTGCGCCATCTTCTCCGCGCTGCCGAACAGCGACACGCTGGCGGTCACGTCGAGAAATGCCTCGTCGAGGGACAGGCCCTCCACCAGGTTCGTGAACTCGCCGAAGATCGCGAAAATCTGGCTCGATATCTCGCGGTAGCGCTTGAACCGCGGGCGCACGACGACCGCGTGCGGACAACGGCGGAGCGCTTCGCGCATCGGCATCGCGGAGTGCACGCCGAATCGGCGCACCTCGTAGCTGGCCGCGGCGACGACGCCACGCCCGCCGGCGCCGCCGACCACGACCGGCTGGCCGGCGAGCTCCGGATCGTCGAGCTGCTCGACCGACGCGAAGAATGCATCCATGTCCACGTGCAGTATCGAGCGGTGTGCGGCCATCAGAGCGACAGCATGGAGTAGACGAGTCCAGCCATCATCGTGATGCCGAGCAGCATGAAGTAGATGATCGTCAGCACCAGGAACTTCAGCGACGTCTTCAGCCGGCCTTCGCCGTACACGACCCGCATCGAGCGGAACACGTACCACGGCAGGTACAGGAACAGCAGGAAGTTCAGGAACCCGACGACGCCGAGGAATGGCATGGGGATGGCGGCGATCGTACTCACGATCTCCATCACGCCGAGCAGCAGGAAAGTGAAGGCATGGTTGTGCAGGAAGAGCACCAGGTGCTCGGTATAGAGCCGGCGCGGCCGCCAGTAGAAGAGCAACGCAACCGCGGCCATCAGCGGCAGGAACAGGAACATGAGCTTCGGAGCAGTTGCCGCGAAGCGCGCAGCCAGTCCGGCGCCGCCGTCGGCGCGGATCCGCTCGCAGGCGCGCTGGAGCGGCTGCTCGAGATCGAGGCCGAGGATCACGGGCACTTCCATATTGCAGCGCTTGCCATCCGCCGCGGCCTTGCCGATGGTGTCCAGATCAAGACCTTCGGCCTCCAGCTCCTGGCGCAGGTCCGCGGGCAGTTCATCAGCCGAATCCGGCATCAGCACCTTGACCGGCGCAGCCCCGGTATTGCCTTCGCCGTCGGTGCTGAAGATCGAACTTCCCGGCAGCAGCGCGGACAGCGCGAAGAACAGGATGCTGATCGCGAGATACAGACGGAACGGCGGCAAATAACGTTGATGGCGGCCCGCGATGAATTCGCGCGTCAGTTCGCCCGGCTTCAACATCAGCAGGCGTAGCGTCCGCCAGACGCGGCTGTCGAGGTGGAGCAGGGAATGCGTAACGTCGCCCGCGACTTCCCGCATCGACAGCACGTGCACATCGCCAGCCTGGCCGCAGGCCGCGCAGTGCGAGCCCTCGATCGCCGTGCCGCAGTTGAGGCAGTGCGCCGGTTCGAGAGCGGCCGGCACGACCTCACTGTGTCGTGTGAGAACGCGGCGCTCGCACTGCAGGGCGCTGCCAAAGCGTTCCGTCGCCATGGTCCGCAGGCGCGTCGCGTCGTTCTCGAGGTAGAGATCGAGCGCGGCCGCGCTTTCCACGCGATAGCGCACGCGGCGGCGCGGGCGTTCACCGGCCGCGGTTTGTATCGCCTCTATCGTGGCGCCCAGGAAGCCGGCGCAGGCGAGCACATCGCGCACGTGACCGGGTAACCAGTCGTCGTATTCCGGGACGATGTCAGGGTCGAGTTGGCACTCGACTTCGTATATGACGGTGGAGGCCACGGGGACAGCTCGTGACGCGCGACAGCGGATATTAGCCCAGCCTGAGAAACCCTGCGACGGGGTCCCGCGCGTGTAGGACTGTCGGACGGGCACATCGAGACGCATCATCCGATTGGGACGGAACGAGCATCCTGCCGCACTTGCCAAATACATCAAGGATCGGAGATTAGATTGCCCCGGTACGGAACCCGAGATGTCGCTGCGTGTATCGCTGGTCGAGGACCACCCCGTACTTCGGGACGTGCTGCAGGAGTACATCGGGCAACTGCCCGGGGTCGAACTTTGCGTCGTGTCCGCGAATGCCGAAGACGCGCTGGACGAGTTCGAGGGATCGATGCCCGATGTGATGCTGATAGACCTGTCGTTGCCGCGCATGAGCGGCATCGACCTGATCCGCGAACTGCACCTGCGGCAGCCGGAACTGCGCTGCGCGATCCTGTCGGGCCATCGCGCGCCGGATTTCGTCCGGCAGGCGTTGGGAGTCGGCGCGCACGGTTACCTGCTGAAGGGCGACCCGATGGAAATCGATCGCGGCCTGCAGGCGTTCGTTGCAGGCAAACGCTATTTCAGTCGGGAACTGAAGGATTCGTGAAGCCGCTGCAGACGCCCGCGCTCAATGGGCAAGCTCGCCTGCAGGCTGTGGCTGCACGCCGAGATTCATGAGCAGGCGCCGCGCGCGTCGGCTGCCGGTCTGCTGCCACAGGTCGTAAAGCCGCAGCAGGTCCTGGGGCGAATCGCCGCCGGCGCCATCGCCTATTTCATTCAGCGCGTCGACCAGCGGCTGGAACTTGTCTTCCAGTTCCGCGAACACGGAGGAAAGTGCACGCCTGGAACCGCGACAGGGTGCCTGCGCGAGCGTGCCGTAGGCACGGCCTCCCATCGCGATGTGATAGTCGACGTCAACCGGCCGGCGCAGGTTGCCGGCCAGGAAGCCGGCTATGAAAAGCGCCACGTCGCCCAGGCGCTGCAACAGCCGGAAACGCAGGCGCTCATCGGGCGTGTCGACGGCTTCGGCAAGAAGCAGCGCCAGCGGCTTGAGTCGGGCAGGTCTTCCAGGCTCCGGTTCGAACAGCGCTTCCGTCCGCGCGAACATGGCGAGCAGGTTCACGACGTAATGCTCGGTGTGTTCGCGGACCGAAACGTGCTGGTGCCGGAGCGCATGCTGCAGCGCAACCCGGAAGAAGTCGCGAACGTCGGCAACAGCCATGAGCCCGGCCGCATCGTGTTTGCGCATCATTTCCCCCGTTCGACGCTACTATTTGTACGCGGTTCACGGCGGATTTCTGCAGCATGCGTCTCAGGCTGGTATGGCA
>JALYJS010000277.1 GCA_030799345.1 Pseudomonadota bacterium
ATCGCATCCGGTCCAGAAGAGTTTTCGGGTACTTGGCGATGTCGCTCTTGTGAATCTTCACCAGCAGACGGTGCGAGGGCGGTATCGAGCGGGAAAGCAGTTCAATCACCCAGATCTGGTTGCTGAAAAACGGTGCCCAGACGTCGATTGTCGACTCGGGTTGCTTATGCAGCCCGAACAGTACGTAAGGCGCATCCGGGGGCGCCTCCAGTGCATCGACTCTTTCAAGTGCGCTGTGCGCCCGGGACAAGCGCCAGAGTTGCCGAATGGCAGCCATCACGTCGTAGTGCCCCGGCATATCTACAAACTGTGCGAATTCCCGTGCGCGGCCTTTCCGGAGCACCCGGACAATTGACGCGACGCGTGATGGCAGTTTCGATACGGACCGCGCAAGGGAGCGCGGCGGCGCGATATAGGCCGGCGCCTGGATCGACCTTTGCTCGAATTGCCTGAGCGATGATTCCGCCAGTGCATGAAGATCCTCGCGGGCTTTGGGGGTCAGCTGGACCCGCGCAGCCGGCGACATGCGATCGCAAAAACATGCAAGCCCGGGGGGAATCGGCGCAAAGTGCAAAGCGAACCACGGCACCTTCATGCGCCGGGCTACGGCAAGTGCGAGGCAACCGTGAAGCGCATCGTACCCGCCGATTACGGCCGAAGGCCTTATCTCGCCCAGCAGCTCGAATAGTCTCTTTGCGATGAACGTGGCGTATCGTTGGGCCTGACCGTAAACGAGCCGGCACACGACGCGATCTCCGAGGATCATGTTGTGAATCGTCGGCACGCCCTGTTGCTCAAGGGAAGTCAAAAATTCCGGATCGGCGGCCGGTAGCTCCTGCGCCGCATCTTCACGAAAGAAATGGACGGCATTTCCGGGCGTGCCTCGCGGCCAGTCGCTCGCACGGACGCGCGGATGGGCAATGTGCGAGAACTGTGTTTCGCTTCGCGCTGCGATGTCGGGACATAGCTCCTCGATGAGCACCCTCGGCCAGCCCACGGTCACGACGTGAAACCGGCTCAATCGATTCCTGCCATACGCCTGAAGCTGGGGCTACGCCCAAGCAGCTCCTCGTAAGCGCCTTGCGCGACGATTCGTCCCTGTTCCAGTTCCACGATCGAGTCGCAGCGTTGCACGGTGCTAAGGCGGTGGGCGATGATCAGGATGGTCAATTCGCGGTCCAACGACTCGATCGAATCGAGTACCGACTGTTCCGTGCGGTTGTCGAGCGCGCTCGTCGCTTCGTCAAGCACCAGGACACTGGCTCTGCGGTAGAGCGCGCGCGCAATTCCGATCCGCTGCCGCTGCCCTCCCGAAAGGCGGATTCCTCGCTCCCCGACGAGGGCGTCGTACCCTTCGGGGCGTCCTTCGATGAAATCGGCGACGTGCGCCCTGGTTGCCGCCTCGCGCATCCGGTCGCGGTCGATTGCAGCGTTGGGAACGCCAAAAGCGATGTTCTCGGCCACGGTTGTGTCGGCGAGGTAGATGCTTTGGGGCACATGCGCGATTGTCCGTTGCCAGGACCTGACACGCGCACCGGTCACGCTCTCCCCGTCCACCAGGATTTCGCCCACGGTCGGCGTCAGTAGACCCATGAACAGGTCCATCGTGGTGCTCTTGCCACCGCCCGTGCTGCCGACGAAACCAACACGTGCGCCCTTCGGGATCGACAAGTTTAAGCGATCCAGCACCCATGGCCCATCGGTCGCGAAGCGAAAGCTGACATCGCGGAACCGGATGGCGTCGCGGAACTCGAGCGGCTCCACCTGCTGCAGCAATTCCTCGGGGACTGGCTGGTCGAGGAGTTCGATCGTGTCGCGAAGCGCGCTCTGGTTGCCGGTTATACTCGCCCACGCGGCAAATCCCTGCTGAAGCGCGGGTAGCAGCCGCTGCGCACCCAGCGCGAGCGCCCCGAGTACGGGCAGCGCAGCCGCAATGCCACCTGCCTGGCGACTGAGGCCATAAGCAAGCGAAGCGATCAGGATCATGCCAAGAGCTTCCATCAGGAAGCGCGGGCTCTGCGCCATGAAGACATTTGCCGCTTGCGCGCGACGCAGCGGCATGTCGGCACGCCGATAGACGTCGCAATACGCCGACTGCGTGCCGTCCAGCAGAACGTCGCGGATACCGCCTAGCCCTTCCTGCAGCGCTTTCACCAGCTGAGTCTGTTCGTGAGCGATGCGCTGGCTGTTCTCGCGAAGCCGCTTCCGCGACCGCCATGTGATCACGGCATAACTCGTGCCGAAGCCGAGCATCGCGACTGCTGCAACCATCGGATCGATCACTATCAGTGCGGCAAGGATTGCGACGATCATCACGATGGAGCTGAGCAATGTCAGCGACGGCAGCAAGATTCCCAGCATCGTGCCGCCGACTTTCTGCGTAATGCCACTGATTACCTGGCTGCTGCTTCTGGCGACATGGACGCTGTAAGATTGATACAGAGTGCGGCGGTACACTTCGATGCTGAGGTCGGAGCCGGTGCCAAACGCGTAGCGCGTGCTCGTCCGCAACAACAGCAAACGTATTGCAGCCGACAGGACCGCTGCCGCCACGAACGCAAGAGTCAGCAGCAGGACCAGTTCCCCTGGCGACGCGATTCCGAAGGATGCAGCGGCTCTTGCGACGATGGGGAATTCGAACGCGGCTTCCGGCGCGGCGAGAACCGTCAGGAACGGCAGTACGGCTCCCAGGCTCGCGACTTCCGCGACCGCGGCAAGCAGCACCAGGCCCATGAGCAGGAAAAATTGCCTCTGCCTGCCGGGCCCGAGATGCCGCCACAGGCGTTTGAGCAGGGCGACGAGCCCGGGAGCCGGCCGCGGTCCGGAGTCGGAGCGCGGGATCACAGGGTCCGGTCCGTCCCTTCCGCCGCCTCGCGCGCCTGGTACTTCTTCACGGTGGCGCGGGCGAACACAAACAAGGATCCAATGATGAGTCCGAGCGCGAACCCGGTCAGCACGATTAATTTCCGCTTTGGCCTCACGCGCGCCTCGGGCGTGACCGCAGGATCAATGATCCTGAGCGCGTAGTCGACGCGCGCGTTCGCTAACATCAGCGTCTTGGTTTCATTCTCGATCAAGTCGTACATCACGCGCTGCATCTCAACGACATTTGTTGCCGCGATCTGCTTTTGGAGATATTCGATATTGCGTTTTGAATTGACGAGCGCCCGCGTTCGCATCATTTCGTTGGCGAGTACCACGAGTCCGTTCGCCCACTGTGCGGCGACAGCCGGGTCTTTCCATTCGACGGCGATGGTGGTGGTCGTGCTGGCGACTTCGTCCGTACGGATCTTGACGACCGTGTCTCGGAACTTCTGCACGGCGAACCACAATCCCGAGGTCGCGCCGCCAGGCGGCAGCACCACATCGGCGAGGTCATTCCGCCGAAGGAATTCCTCAATCAGGAAGCGTGATTCGAGTACGGCCAGCGCTTCCTGGCTGGCGGGACCCCCGCCGCCGAGGTCAATGCCGGCGAGGCTCGCTAGCCCGCCGATACGCCCCGCGAGAGACGAGGCTGCGCCACCCAGTCCGGAATCGGTCACCGGGGTCACGACTGCCTCGGCTCGGTAGATCGGTGTCGCGGCAAGAGCCATCACCACAGCGCCGGCTCCAAACACGCCCGCGACAATTCCGAGCAGCAGATTGTGACGCCACAGAAGGCACACCAGCGCGATCACGTCGATCGTGTCGTCATATTTCCGAACCGCGTTGTTCGATGTCATTGTTCTCGTCAATGTGCGATGCGGCGGCCGAGCGCAGTATACAGGTCGGCAGTATCGCCTGGCTCCGGGGCAAGCTACCGCCCTGCAGAAACGCCGACCCCCGTTTCCACATGCGTGATCGGCGGAAACCGTGCGGGCCTAGATCGGGGGATTCCACTCCGTTTCGCGCCGCATCTGCTCAATCTCG
>JALYJS010000294.1 GCA_030799345.1 Pseudomonadota bacterium
TTCCCGTACGTGATCGAGGACTCGCGCAACATCGTCACCGGACGGCCGTTCGACGACGGCCCCGCGGACAGCCCGCTATTCGCCGACTTCAAGTCCAAGGTCGAAAAGCTCGCGATCGACGAAACCCGGCGCAAGGCGCTGCTGGCTCAGGCGGAGCTGGCCCTGCTGACCGCGGTGAAGCCGGGATACGAAGCGGTGATCGCCTGGGCGGGCGAAGCGGTGAAGATGGCCACCGACGACGATGGCATCTGGAAGTTGCCCGACGGACCGGCCTACTACGATTACCTGCTCGAAAGTTTCACGACCACGAAGCTCTCGGCAGATGAAATCCACGCCATCGGTCTGCGCGAAGTGGCGCGCCTGCACGGCGATATGCGCAAAGTGATGAAACAGGTCGATTTCGACGGCGACCTGCCGGCGTTTTTCGAGTTCATGCGTACCGATCCGCGCTTTTATTATGAGGATTCGGACAGCGGCCGGGCGGCCTGGCATGCCGACGCAAACCGTTTCATCGCGGGGATGCGCGTGAAACTGCCCGAGCTCTTCATCACCTTGCCAAAGTCGGAAGTCGTGGTGAAGGCGGTCGAGCCGTTCCGGGAGAAATCTGCGGGCAAGGCCTTCTATCAGCGGCCATCGCTCGACGGAACGCGGCCGGGCGTGTTCTACGGCAACCTGTACCAGATGAGCGAGATGCCGAAGTACGAGCTGGAAGCCCTGGTGTATCACGAGGCGATTCCGGGCCATCACATGCAGATTGCGATCGCAACGGAAGAGGACTCGCTGCCGCGTTTTCGCAGGCTCGGCGGTTACACGGCGTATTCGGAGGGTTGGGGGCTGTACAGCGAACGCCTCGGCAAGGAACTGGGTTTCTACTCCGATCCCTGGTCCGAGTTCGGCCGTCTCGCGCTCGAGCTGCACCGCGCCGTGCGGCTGGTGGTCGATACCGGTCTGCATGCGAAACGCTGGACGCGGGAACAGACGATTCGCTATCACGTCCTGAACAGCCCGACCGGCGAGGAAGCGGCGATCCGTGCGACCGAGCGTTACATCCTGAACCCCGGCCAGGCCACGGCGTACATGATCGGCATGCTGAAGATCGTCGAACTGCGTGAGGGTGCCGCCCTGGCGCTCGGGTCCCGTTTCGACTTGCGCGAGTTCCACGAACTCGTGCTCCGGACCGGCGGCGTGCCGCTGAGCGTGCTCGAGTCCGAAGTGCAGCGCTGGATCGAGAGCCGGAAGGGCTGAGTACGCCATGCCGATCGAGGTCAGTCCATTCCTGCACAAGCCGACTTCGACGTGGACGTATGTCGTCGCCGATCCGCGCACGCGCAAGTGCGCGGTCATCGACCCGGTGCTGGATTTCGACCCGAAGTCCGGAAGGACCTGGACCGAGGCCGTGGATGAGGTCGTGTCATTCGTGCGCAACAAGCGTCTCACGAACGAGTGGATACTCGAAACGCATGCGCATGCCGACCACCTGAGCGCGGCACCGTACCTGCAGGCTGCGCTCGGCGGGGAAATCGCGATCGGCGAGGGCATCCGCGCCGTGCAGCGCGCATTCCGTGACATCCTCAATCTGGGACCGGAGTTTCCGGCGGATGGCCGTCAGTTCAACCGGCTGCTGAAAGAGGGCGAAGAGTTCGCGATCGGGTCCCTGACCGTGCGGACGATCGCGACACCGGGGCATACGAGTGACAGCCTCAGTTACCTGGTCGACGACGCGGTGTTCGTCGGCGATTCGATTTTCATGCCGGACGGCGGCACCGCGCGCTGCGATTTCCCTGGCGGCGACGCGAAGCTGCTGTATGCCTCGATCCGGAAGCTCTATGAACTGCCGGCGTCGACGCGTCTCTTCGTCTGCCACGACTACGGCCCGGGCGGGCGCGAAATCCGCTGCGAGACGACAGTCGGTGCCGAACGCAGGGGCAATATCCATGTGCGGGATGGCGTGACGGAGCAGGAGTTCGTGGAGCTGCGTACGCGTCGCGATGCCGGCCTCGAGTTGCCGACGCTCTTGTATCCCGCGGTGCAGTTCAACATCCGGGGCGGCCGACCGCCCGCGGCGGAGTCAAATGGCCGGAGTTATCTCAAATTGCCGTTTTCCGCGCAGACACGATGACGCTCGATTTGGGTTAAGCGAGGCTGAGGTTCTTTCTTTCTGGAACCGGAGTAGCAATGAGAAAGAAGATTACTTCGATCAGTAGCTCGTGTTACCCGGCTTTACTGATACTAGCCATCTGTCCTCTGGTTGTTCACGCTCAGCCTTCAGCCGATATTCAGCAAGCCACATTGCTGGAGTCGGACCAGAAAACGAAGGAGATCTCAACGGAAGAGCTTCGGAGCATTCTCGCGGACAAGAGCGCAGCTGTCTTTGACGCACGTCCATTCAAGGAGTACGCGATCAGCCATATCCCGGACGCGATCAATGTTTCCGCTAAGCCAGGGGTGCCAATGTCACTCTATGTTTCGGATGTCGCCGAGATCGGACGCGTCCTGAAAGGCGATAAATCAGCCCCGATAGTTCTGTACTGCAACGGGCCCTATTGCGGGAAGAGCAAGCGACTGGCCGCTGAACTTCTGGACGCCGGTTACACGAACGTCCGAAGGTATCAGCTGGGTATCCCAGTCTGGCGGGCGCTAGGCGGGTTGACGCACATCGAGCCGGAAGGGCTCCGGCATGTAATCGAAAACGACCGGACCGCGGTGTTCATCGATGCCAGGGAAGCCGCTGAGTTCAAGGCGGGCGCCCCTGCGCAGGCGCGCAATATCCCGCGCAGCGGACTCAAACCTGGCAAGGATGTTGGCGAGATCAAGGCAGCCAAGGAGGATGGACGCTTGCCGATGGAGGACCATAACACGCGCATTGTTGTCTATGGCAAGACAGCAGATGAAGCCAAAGCCGTCGCGGAGGCGATTGTGAAGGAGGCTTTTCATAACGTGTCTGTCTTTGACGCGGGTTTCGAGGAATTCAAATCTGCCTCGCAACCTTGAATGGTGAGGACTGGGCGCACCCCCTACGAAACGCGCTTTCTGGACGTGGTGCTTGACCGCCGGGCGGCGACCGGACAATACTCGGTCCCAGATGTACGCCGACCACAGTTCCGCCGATCGCCGCTGGTGGTGGCACCGCTCTTCGGAGTGGGTGCTGGTCGCGTAGTTACCTCTTAGTTTTTCCGTACGAACCAGGGCCCATCTCCGGATACACCGGGGGTGGGTTTTTTTATGCCCATGAGAAAGACCTTCGACATTGCCGCGGATCTGGACACGCCCGTTTCGGCGTTCCTGAAGCTGCGCCCGCTGCGTCCGCGCTTCCTGCTCGAAAGCGTGGAGCAGGGCGTGCGGCTGTCGCGCT